>CANEUT010000006.1 GCA_947441895.1 Rickettsiales bacterium
GAGCACCGCGCGCAGCGGCCGCTACATCGCCAGCGTCAGCGCCGACCAAACAGCAAATATTTTAAAGGCCGTCGCCGCCACCAAAGCCAAGGTGAAGCCCCATCGCCGCAAGTGGCATTCGTAGTCTTGATTTGCGAACGTTAGTTCGCAGGGGGGAAAGAGTCCCCCGCTGACGCTCCCCCTCGAACGCTCACGCTCCGGCTCGCCATGGAAGGCTACGCGCTTACTCTTCCTACGATTTAACCAGTGCGCGCCGGGCGGGCTATGCTCGCTTTAGCGCACATACCATTTCCCACATCAAAGTACACTGAGCGAACGCGAAGGACTTTGATGTGAAAACTAAAGCGCTTTCTCCAGCTGCGGCAGAATTTCGAACAAATCGCCCACCAGGCCATAATCGGCGATTTCGAAAATGGGTGCGGCTTCATCCTTATTAATCGCCACAATCACCTTGCTTTCTTTCATGCCCGCCAAATGCTGAATGGCACCGCTGATGCCCACGGCAATATAAAGCTCGGGCGCCACCACTTTACCGGTTTGACCCACTTGCCAATCACTCGGCACAAAGCCTGCATCCACCGCGGCGCGGCTGGCACCCAGCGCGGCATTCAGCTTGTCGGCAATGCCGTTGAGCAGCGCGAAATTCTCTTTGTTGCCAAGACCGCGACCACCGGAAATGACCACCCGCGCCGCAGTGAGTTCCGGCCGTTCACTTTTGGCAATTTCAATGCCCACAAAACGTGATTGCGTGGCAACCGGCACCGCCGGCACATCTACCACTTCGGCATTGCCACCCGTCTCGGCCACCTTGTCAAAGGCGGTGGCGCGCACAGTGATGATTTTAATCGCATCGAGCGATTGCACCGTTTCTAGTGCATTGCCCGCATAAATGGGACGCACAAATGTATCGGCGTTCACCACTGCGGTGATTTCTGAAATTTGCTGCAGATCCATCAGCGCTGCCACGCGTGGCATCACATCCTTTCCAACGGATGTTGCGGGTGCCAACACATGGCTATAGGCATTAGCAACAGACGTAATAAACGGTGCCAAATGTTCTGCCAGGGCATGGGCATAAAGCGCGTCATCTTCCACCAGCACTTGCGCCACCGAATCGATGGTTTTTGCTGCAGCCGTCAGCACAGCAATATTGTGGCCGGCGAGCAGCAGGTGAATGTCGCCACCAATCTTTTTTGCAGCGCCGATGGTGGCGCGGGTGGCAGCGCTGATGGTTGCACCATCATGTTCGGCAACGACTAAAATGCTCATTTTTTTCCCTCTTATTTTTGTCATCCTGAACGAAGTGAAGGATCTGGATTCTTCGCGTTGCTCAGAATGACAAATGCATTCCAGCTTTCGCTGGAATGACGGTTATACCTAAATCACCTTCGCTTCGTTTCTCAGTTTATCGACCAGTTCGGCTACGTCTTTCACCTTGCCGCCGCCTTTGCGTTTGGGCGGCTCGGCCACGGTAATCACATTGGTACGCGGCGAAATATCAACCCCCAATTGCTCCGGCGTCAGCACCGCCAGCGGTTTGGCGCGGGCTTTCATAATGTCGGGCAGTTTGGCATAGCGCGGCTCGTTGAGGCGCAGATCGGTGGTGATGACGGCGGGCAGCGTCACGGCAATGGTCAGCAGCCCGGCATCCACCTCTCGTGTCACGGTGGCCTCACCGTTTGCGATTTCTACTTTTGATGCGAAGGTGGCTTGCGGCCAACCCAAAAGCGCCGCCAGCATTTGCCCGGTTTGGTTGGCATCATCATCAATCGCCTGTTTGCCGGCAATCACCAGCTGCGCGCCCTCTTGTTTGGCCACGGCGGCAAGCAGTTTGGCGGCGGCGAGCGGTTCAATGCGCGCATCGGTGTTAATGGCAATGGCGCGATCTGCCCCCACGGCAAGGGCGGTGCGCAATGTTTCTTCAATCGGTTTGGCACCGATGGAGACCACCACCACCTCAGTGGCGATGCCTTTTTCTTTCAGGCGAATGGCTTCTTCGACCGCAATTTCGTCGAACGGGTTCATGCTCATTTTCACGTTGGCGAGTTCGACCCCCGAACCATCAGCCTTCACGCGGATTTTGACGTTGTAATCAACCACCCGTTTTACCGGCACCAGTATGCGCATGATTTTCTCCCTTATTTGTGGAGTGTGCGGCTTTTTAATTTGAAATGCAAGGGCATGGAATGCGCCGCACCAAAGCCTATGCCTTGGTGGCTAATAATATAACCAGCACCGCAATTGCAGCTGCTTGCAGTGCCACGCGCGCCACCATCAGCTTATTGCCATATTTGCGGTTGGCTTCACCGCCTTTCGCCATGAGCGTGATGCCAACCACCAGCACCCCCGCCGTTGCCAGCATCAGGCCGAATAGCAAGACTACGCCCATGCCGTGCATTAATTAAGCCCCATACGCAGTTGCTTCAGCACATAGTCGCGGCTGCAATAGGGGCAGGTGACGCGGTCGCCCTCGCTATGGTCGATGTGCAGATAAACTTTGGGGTGGCCAAGAGCGCCACCGCCACCATCACAGGCAATTTTCTCCTGAATCACTTCAATAGTCTCGAACATAAAATCCTAGTTAGAAAAAACAAATTGCGACGATGTCTGATCGCTCGCAGGGTGGCGTGTTGGCGGCACGCTGTCAAGTGTCACGCGGCGAATGGTGCTGCCACTGACAGGCTCAGGAATAGTGGCTGCGGCGGCGGGCAGCTGCTCGGCATCGGCCAAGCGCAGTGGCGCTGCTTGGGGCGCTTCCTGTGCACGCACAATCAGCACGCCTGAATCACGGCCACTGTCGCGCACCGCGATCGATTTCACATTACGCGTGCTGGCAATGGGCTTCATGCGCGGCGCGGATGTTGATGGGCGTACTGAAGTGTTGGCAGTAACGGCCACATTACTATCGCCCAATGCCGCCGTGGCCATGCTACCACCCTGGCTTGCACGAGCCGCGGCCACTTTGGCCACAATGCGATTCCAGCTGCGCTCAATGCTTCCCAAATAGCGGTTGCCGTGCACGGCGGTGCGCGAGTGATAGGCGGCGGTAGCCTTAATCCAATCGCCCAAATCGGCATAGTTATCATGCAGGAATTTGGCGGCATAGGCCACGTTCAATTCAGGGTCAAACGCCTGATTTAAATCAGCAAATGCTTTGGGATGGTGTTTCAAATTCACCTGCATGCAGCCTACGTCGATGCTGCGGCGGCCTTGATTAATAAATTGTTGAGTCTGGGCAATCGCCTCGGCTTTGTTACTGAAGAAATAGCCTTTTCCTTCAACATTGATGGTCCACGGCCAAGGCACATTCATGCCCAAACCTTCGTGCCAGCGGCCCGATTCGGTGGTGGCAATGGCCGCCAGCAAATGGGTTGGAATGTTGTTTTTCTGCTCTTCCACCGGAAAGCGCTGGGTGCATAAACGCGCCCCATCGACCAGCGTATCACGGGCGGCGAGCGCAGGGGTGGGCGCATAAACACCGGTTAGCAGCATCAAAATGCAGCAAAGCCGGCAAAAGAACGCGAATGGGTGGTGAAAATCTTTCATGTCCCACTATTTTAGCAAGTTGCATGCCGAACCACAAGCAACCCACCAAAAAAACCTGCGAAATCATCATGACAACCGCACACGGCTGGTTTAGTGTGGGAATCCTACGACATAAGGAGATTGCGTGACTCATCCTCGGCAAAAAACGGCAGCCTTCACCCTGGTTGAGATGTCGATTGTCATCGTCATCATCGGCCTTATTGTGGGCGGTGTCATTGGCGGACGCAGCTATATTCGCAATGCCGAGCTCAATACCGTCATGAATGAGTCGAAATATTACATCAACCAGTTCAACCAGTTTCAATCCATCTATGGCGCACTGCCGGGCGATATGGCCACGGCAAACGTTGTATGGCCTGGTGCGGCTAGTAACGGTGATGGTAATGGAATCATACGCGCCGCCACGCTAGCCAACACCGCCGAAATTTTTTATGCTTTCGCGCATTTGGCCAACGCCAGCTTAATTAATGGCAGCTATACGGGGGCTACCGTCGGTGGTGTTGGCACGTTTGATGCGCGCATCGGCACCAATGTGCCAAACGGCAAGGTCATTGGCATCACCTACATATTCGACCACCCCGACGCAACCGATGGCAATGTTAGCGGTGATGCGTTTTATTTCGACGGGCTTTATGGCAATGTGCTGCGTGTTGCCGGCCACGCGGCAAGTGCTTCGGGTTTGCCCGCCACTGCCTTTTTAACGCCCAAAGAAGCCTATCAGATCGATGATAAGTTTGACGATGGCGTTCCAGCCACGGGCTGGGTGCTTCCGCCAAATCGCACGGCACAGGCCAATTGCACCACCGCCGGCGGCGCCTATGACACCGGCGCCACTAACGGCGGCACGGCAAACTGCATCCTTATTTTGCAGATGCGTTAGTTTATCCTTGCTGCGTCAGATCGCCTGCTGGCGATGACTACGCGCCGCTCTCGCGGGCTGATGGCTCGCTCACCCTGTTCGCTTCCTATACTTAAAAACGCTTGAGTTAGTTACATGCGCAGCGCAGCGGTTTTAAAGGGTGGCCGGCTCTGGGGTGATGGCGCCCCTATAATTTCCGCAAGATTTTTGCTCTTTTTTATGATACATTAGCCTTGTGATCATGGCTCAAAGCGCAGATGCGCGGTTTTCATTCAGGTAGAATGAGGGGGATTATGGCAAAGGAATTGGAACTCATGTTGCGTGATTATCGGCTGACCACCGCCGAGATTATTTATCACCTGCCCGACTATCCCAAATTACTGCAAAGCTTTGTGTGGCAGGAGTTTGACCTGGCACCGAAATTCCCCCGCGTGAAAAAATTTATCACCTTCTGGGAAAATGAACTGGATGGAAAAATCCACTCGGTGAAAGTGATGCATGCCGATTTAATTTGCCCGCATGAATTCCGCCTCGTGAACGGCTCCCTCAGCATTCACTAGACGCGCGCGCGCGTTCATTCTAAACAGCCCACATGACAATCTTAAACCTCATGCTGGGCAAAAAACGTGGCGGGCTGGAACAAGCCTCACTCGATTATGCCGAGGCGCTGGCCGCCGCTAACATTTCCGCCCTCACTATTATCTCGCCCGCCGCATGGGTGGAAGCGCCCATGGTGGCCGCCGGTGTACCGCACCAATCGCTGCCCAACATGGCGCGGTGGGATATGCTGGCCGCATGGCGTTTGCGGCGCATCGCCAAACGCACGAATGCCACGGCCATTATTTGCCACGGTAATCGTGCGCTCACGCTCGCGTTACTCGCGTTTCGTTTTTTTAATGGCTCGGGTTTGTCTGCTGACGCAACCCTCGCACCGCTCAAGGCTGGCTCGCCCAGCTCGCCTCAACCACGCACCACGCACCACGCACCACGCATTATTGCGGTCGCGCATAATTACCAAATTCGTCGCTTCGCCAAAGCCGATGGCTGCCTCGCCATTACGCAACATTTGGCCGACCACTTGGCAGCGCATGGCGCAAAAAACATTCAGCGGATGCCCAACATGGTGCGCATTCCCCATGTGGTGCCGCATGGCCATTTCCGCGAACCGCCGGTTATTGGTTCCATGGGCCGCTTCGTGCAGAAAAAGCGGTTCGATTTATATGTGCAGGCATTGGCCATTCTGAAAGAACGCGGCGTGAAATTTCGCGCCATTCTAGGCGGCGATGGCGAGAAAGCTGATAGCATTCGTGCGCTGATAAAAAACTGCGAACTTGAGAACCATGTGACCATGAGCGGCTGGGTGCGCGACAAGGCTGAATTCTTCGCCGACATTGATATTTTTGCCCTGCCCTCGCAGCACGAACCGTTTGGCCTTGTGCTGATTGAAGCCATGGCTTACGGCGTGCCAGTGGTGACCACCGATGCGGAAGGCCCGCGCGAAATTGTGCATGATGGCGTGGACGCACTGCTGACCCCGCGTGGTGATGCACAAGCCATGGCCGATGCGCTGGAAAAGCTGATAAAGAACGAGCAGAAGGCTCGCGTTATGGCCGCCGCCGCACAGGTGATGGTGACGCGTGATTATAGTTTGGCTGCCATGGCAGAGCGGTTGAAAACCGCTCTTGCCCATCTTATATAAATCGCATGACCCGCGCCCTGATTCGCATTCGCGGCACCGACGCCGTGCATTTTTTGCAAGGGATCCTCACGCAGGATGTGACCAAGCTTGCGGAACAGAAAATTCAATTCGCGGCGCTGCTGTCGCCACAGGGAAAAATTCTGCACGATATGTTTCTGGTCGCGGTGGAAGATGGTATCCTCATCGACAGCGCGGCCCACTATAAAGACACGCTGCTGAAGCGCCTTGCCATGTATAAGCTGCGGGCAAAGGTAGAAATTGCCGATGTCAGCGACGCGTGGTGCGTGGTGCTAGACGATGCGCAGGGCTTGCCCGACCCGCGCCACCCGGACTTGCCCAAACGCCATTATGCGATTCATAATTCACCACTCACCACTCACCACTCACTACTCACCCTCGGCATTCCCGAATTGGGCGTTGATTTTGAACCCGATAGCATCACCGCCATGGATGCGGGCTATGATTTGCTGAACGGCATCAGCTTCACCAAGGGCTGCTATGTGGGTCAGGAAATCACCGCCCGCATGCATTATAAAAACATTGCCCGCCGGGGGTTTTATGTGCTTGAAAACGAAGCCGGATCAAAGCATTTGGCAATGCTGAAGTTCGAAGATGTGGAAGCCGCCGCAGGCAGAGTCACTGTGGAAAACGAGACCTTCATCGCCACGCTTCCGGGCTGGATGCAGCCGAGGCGGCGTTAGCCCATTTCAAGGGGATTGCGCCATGATGTTTATTTGGCCGAAGAACCAGGAAAATTTCGAAGGCGTAGCGGGGCTCTACGGCACAGAAATTTGCCGCCGTTATTCAGCCAAATAAACCATGGCCCGAAGGGTTGCGGCAAAAAATCGTCGCTCGCGGCGTTGAAATGGCTTTATGTAGAATGGCTACATCGCAGCCATTTCGTCTAGCGAATCAACAATTTTTACCAGCAACGCAATCGCCTTAAAATGCGCTAACACCGCCTACACTCGACCTGTTCAAACGTGCGCACGAGAATCAATAAAATTATTCGCGTTTTTAGCAGGTATTGTATTTGGAGTGGCTCGCGCTACATGGTAGCTTGATAGGAATAAAAAATAGAGCAGGACAACCCCTCATGACCTCACTTTTTCGCAAGGTAGCCACCATGTTCTCCAGCAAAACCACGCTTACCGATACGGCCTCCACCGGCACGATTACCTTGCGCCCTGCGGCCAACCTCATGGCCCCCAATATTATCGACGCGACGGCGCAAACGGGCTATCTGGCTGGTCAAATGCTTGTCGCCACTCCGGTGATTGATTCTGGCTGCTTCCAAAAATCGGTGGTCTATATTTTTTCGCACAACGCCGAGGGTGCCATGGGCATCATCATCAACCAACCGCTGGAGCTGATTAACTACGCCTCACTGATTGAGGGTATGGATTTGCCCAAAGAAGCGGCGGAACGCAATATTCCTGTCTATTTTGGCGGTCCGGTAGAACGCGCCCGTGGGTTCATTATCCACAGCACCGATTATCTGCGCGATTTCACCCTCGCCCGCAGCGTCGATCTAGCAGTCACAGCCTCCAGCAACATTCTGGCCGATATTGTGGCCGGCAACGGCCCCAAACAAGCCGCGTTGGTGGTTGGTTTCGCCGGGTGGAGCGCCGGTCAGCTGGAAGCCGAGATTGAGCAAAACAGCTGGATTTCCGTACCCGCCACGGCCGACTTAATGTTTAACACCGAAAATGACCTGAAATGGGCCACCGCCAGCAAATCACTCGGCATCGACATGGCATTTTTCAGCACCACCGTCGGCCACGCATAATTCCAACGAATCGGACACGTTTCTGCCTTGCTTTCGAGCCATTCGACCGCTAAAAGCGGCGCTCTATGGCACTCGCATTTCAAGATATCATTCTCACCCTCCAGAATTTCTGGGCGCGGCAGGGCTGTGTCGTGCTTCAGCCCTATGACATGGAAGTGGGTGCGGGCACGTTTCACCCCGCCACTACGCTGCGTGCACTGGGGCCCAAACCGTGGAACTGCGCCTATGTGCAGCCCAGCCGCCGCCCGAAAGATGGGCGCTATGGCGAAAACCCCAACCGTTTGCAGCATTATTACCAGTTTCAGGTGATTCTGAAACCATCGCCCGATAACATTCAGCAGCTTTATTTGGATTCGCTGGCCGAACTGGGCATCAACGCCGCCGAGCATGACATTCGCTTTGTGGAAGATGACTGGGAAAGCCCAACGCTGGGCGCCTGGGGCCTTGGCTGGGAAGTGTGGTGCGACGGCATGGAAGTCACCCAGTTCACCTACTTTCAGCAAGTGGGCGGCATTGAGTGCAACCCCATCAGCGGTGAGCTGACCTATGGGCTCGAGCGCCTCGCCATGTATATTCAGGGCGTGGAAAACGTCTATGACCTGAAATGGAACGACGCAAAAGATGGCCAGCCACAATTCACTTATGGCGATGTGTTCAAGCAGAACGAGGTGGAATTTTCCGCGTATAATTTAGAAGCCGCGAACACCGAACAGCTTTTCAAACAATTCGAAGAGGCCGAGGCCGAGTGCAAAGCGCTGCTGGCTTACAGCAATGAACGTTCCGGCGCGCTGACGCTGCCTGCTTATGACCAATGCATCAAGGCGTCGCACCGCTTCAACCTGCTGGATGCGCGCGGCGTCATCGGCGTCACCGAACGCGCCAGCTATATCGGCCGCGTGCGCGCCCTTGCCAAAGCCTGCTGCGAAGCCTGGGTGAAAAGTCAGGAGGCCGCATGATTAACACCTCAGACAATAAACTATTAGCTTCGGATGGTGACCAAAGATTTACGGCTTGTTTAAATCACTCCCAAGATAATGATGGCCTTTACGCTTACGGTTATCTGGAAGCTGCTGACGCGCTAATCGAAAATTTGGAAGCAACTGGGCGCGGGGTTCATATATTTCTATATCCAATAATGTTTCTTTGCCGCCATCACCTCGAATTAAAACTAAAGAGCATTACTGAAGATGCAATTAGCCTTTTGGATGTTGAGTTAAGTAAAGAAGAAAAAAAATGCCTAACTACAAATCATGAGCTTCCTAAATTGTGGAGTATCGCTCAAAAATACCTTAATCAAATTTGGCCAGAAGGTGACCAAGCAATATTGGAGCCTACGAGCACTGTTTTGTCCGAGATTGAAGCTATCGATCCCAAATCTTTTGTATCTCGTTATCCCACCGACAACAAAACCAATGAAAAGCATTTCAAGGGATCAGTACCTATAAATATTCTGACTTTTCGCGAAAGAATAGACGAAGCTATAACCATGTTAGACGCAATTGAGACGGGCATTGCTGAATATCAAGATTGTAAAAACACGGAGCTTTACGAAGCGCAGCAAATGGCCATGGAGTACGGCCTATGATCCTCACCCTCCTCAAATGCAAATTGCATGGCGCTACCGTCACGGGGGCTGACCGCAATTACGAAGGCTCCATCGGCATTCCGCGCGATTTGATGGATGCGGCGGGGCTGCTGGCGCATGAACAGGTCGATGTTTTGAACTTCAGCAACGGCGCGCGGCTGACCACCTATGTGTTGGAATATCCGGCAGGCTGTGGCGAAATCGTCATCAACGGCCCCGCCGCGCATCTGGTGAAAAAGGGCGATAAGGTAATTGTGTGCGCCTATGCGCAAATGAAACCATCGGCCGCAAAAAAACACACGCCCACGGTTATTATTATGGGTGCAAAAAACACCATTAAACGGGGGCGCGATACGTCGATGATCGACCCCAAACGCGTGGGCGGCAAACCCGTTGCCAAAAAGAAGGTGGCCAAGCGATGATCCTTATCCTTTGTCATTCCCGAGCTAGTGACGTCCAAACGCATTGCGTTTGGCAACGGCGCTTCATCGGGAATCCAGCCACACATCACCACTGGATCCCCGCTTTCGCGGGGATGGCGGGTAACTGATATGGCCACGCTGCTGCTTGAATTATTTTCGGAAGAAATCCCCTCGCGCATGCAGCAGGCTGCTGCAAGCCAGCTTTCGCAACGCGTGGTTGACAGCCTAAAGACACTCTCTGCGCCGGGGCAAGCATTTACCTTAGAGGTGAAACAATTCGTGAGCCCCCGCCACTTGGCAATAAAAGTTGCAAACCTTCCGTTAGTAACGCCGGATTATACTGAAGAACGCCGTGGCCCAAAAATCGGCGCGCCGGAACAGGCGCTCAAAGGCTTTTTGCAATCCACCGGCCTCACCCTCGATCAATGCGAACAACGCGATGGATATTATTATGCGCGCATCGAGCGCAAAGGCCGCGCCGTTGCCGAAGTGGTGAAAGAAGTGTGCGAAGCGGCACTGAGCGCCTTTAGCTGGCCAAAATCCATGCATTGGGGTGATCGCAAACTGCGCCCACTTCCTTGGGTGCGGCCACTGCACAACATTGTTTGCTTGCTTGATGATGAAGTAGTGCCAGTGCAATTCGCCCACCTCACCGCTGGCAACGTGACTTATGGCCATCGTTTTCTGGCACCAGAAGCCATCACCATTCCACATGCCGAGGAATACGAAGCGATTCTGAAAGACGCTTTTGTCGTCGTCGATTTTGAGAAGCGCAAAAATTATATCGGCAACGCCGTCCACAATCTTGCCTTACAGCATGGGCTGCAAGTTATCGATGACGATGCGCTTCTTAATGAGGTAACCGGACTTATTGAACACGCTGTGCCGCTGCTCGGCACGTTCGAAGAAAAATTCCTGCAGCTGCCGCCCGAGGTGTTGATCTCGGAAATGAAAACCCACCAGCGTTATTTCGCGCTGAATGATGCTGGCGGCAAACTCACCAACCGCTTCATCACCGTGGCGAATATGGTGAATGCCGATGGCGGTAAAAAAGTGATGGAAGGCAACAGCCGCGTCGTCCGCGCCCGCCTTTCTGACGGCGAATTCTATTGGGAACAAGACAAAAAAACTAACCTCGCCGACTGGGGCAAAAAACTGGCCGATGTGGTATTCCACGCCAAGGTGGGCATGATGGATGCAAAGGTTGCCCGCATTGAAGCGTTGGCGCTGGAAATTGCGAAAGCTGTTGGCTTTACCAACACCGCAAAAGTGCAAAAAGCCGCGCAGCTTTGTAAGGCCGATTTAACCAGCGGCATGGTGGGTGAATTCCCCGAACTGCAAGGCATTATGGGTCGCTATTACGCCAAAGCACAAGGTGAGCAAGATGCAATCGCCGAAGCGATTTACGAACATTACAAACCCCAAGGCGCGGGCGACGATTTACCAAAAACCGAGCTGGGCGCTATCATCGCGATTGCTGACAAGCTCGATTCCATTGTGTCACTTTTTGCTGCAGGTGAAAAACCCACCGGTAGCAAAGACCCACTGGCACTGAGAAGAGCGGCATTGGGCGTGCTAAGGATTTCCTTTGTTTTGAACCAAAATCTAGACATTGCCTATTTAATGCGCCGAGCCATCCGGCTTTTTGTTGGCACACGTTATTATAAGAGCAAGAGCGAAGCGATGGACGCTCTAGAAGCAACAAAAGATAAGGGCATACCCGATAATTTCATTGAAGAAGCGATGCTCCGCTTCGGTGGATCAGTAAAGGCGTTTGACCCATCTGAAGATATGGTTCCTGGTTGGGAAGACCTTGAAGAAGAAATGCTTACAGAACTACTTAAATTTTTTGGGGACCGCTTGCAAAATATTTTGCGCGACGAGGGCTTGCGCCCTGATATTATTGAGGCAGCGAGCTACACGGCAGGGGTTGTGTTTATCCCCACCAGTATTGCGGACCATGCACGTAATTTGAATAGCTGGGTTGCACAAGGCGCTGGCCTCGCTGCCATCAAACGCAGCATTAATATTCTGGCAGCGGAAGAGAAGAAGGCAAAAACGACGTATACATTCGATACAGCAAAATGTGCCACATTGAAGCTGCCAGAAGAAACTGCGCTGCTGCAGCTTGTGAGCGCTGGCGGCATCACCACCCCACAACAACTCGAAACCTTAACCGCCCCCATCAACGCGTTTTTTGATGCGGTGCTGGTGACAGAAGAACAATTCCGCGATGCGCGGCTGAGCCTGCTGGCCGGCGTGCGCGACGCAGCAAACCACATCGCTGACTTCAGCAAAATTGAAGGCTAAGGAGACCACCATGAAAAACGCCACCGCCCGCAAAACCGAAGCGCCCGCAAAAATGGTTTACACCTTCGGTGATGGACGCGCCGAGGGCAGCGCCGCCATGAAAAATCTGCTGGGTGGCAAAGGCGCCAACCTTGCGGATATGTGCGCGCTGGGCTTGCCGGTTCCTCCCGGTTTCACCATCCCTACCGATGTCTGCGTGGCCTATTACGCCGAGAACAAAAACTTCCCCGATGGCCTCGTAGCCCAAGTGGCTGATGGTGTGAAATCCATCGAGGCGGCGGTGGGTCGCAAATTTGGTGATGCGAAAAACCCGTTGCTGGTTTCGGTGCGTTCTGGCGCCCGCGCGTCCATGCCCGGCATGATGGATACGATTTTGAATCTGGGCCTGAACGATGAAACGGTGGAGGGCTTAGCGCTTAAAACCGGCAATGCGCGCTTTGCCTATGATTCCTATCGCCGCTTCATTCAGATGTATTCCGACGTGGTGCTGGATGTGCATCATGATGAGTTTGAAGACCTGCTGGATTTGATGAAAAACGAGCGTGATTTTTCGCAAGATACCGATCTGACGGCCGATGACCTCAAAGAGTTGGTCGCTCAGTATAAACAAAAAGTCATGCAGGTGCGGCACGCACCCTTTCCGCAAGATGTGAACGAGCAACTGTGGGGCGCCACGCGTGCGGTGTTTGATAGCTGGATGAACCCGCGCGCCATCACTTATCGTAACCTGCACGACATTCCCGCCGAATGGGGCACGGCAGTCAACATTCAATCGATGGTGTTCGGCAATATGGGCGATGATTGCGCCACCGGCGTGGCCTTCACCCGCAACCCATCCACCGGCGAAAAACTGTTTTACGGCGAGTTCCTCGTCAACGCGCAGGGCGAAGATGTGGTGGCCGGCATTCGCACACCGCAGCCCCTCACCATCAAAGGCAAGGCCGAGGGTGGCAATTTGCCAAGCATGGAAGAAGTGATGCCCGACGTGTTCGGCGAGCTGGTGTTGATTTATAAAAAGCTGGAAGCCCATTACCGCGACATGCAGGACATCGAGTTTACGGTGGAAAATCGTAAGCTTTGGATGCTGCAAACCCGCAATGGCAAACGCACCGCCAAGGCATCGCTGAAAATTGCGGTGGATATGGTGGAAGAAAAACTCATCACGCGTGAGGAGGCACTGCTGCGCATTGATCCCCTCAGCCTCGACCAATTGCTGCACCCCACGCTTGACCCGAAAGCGAAGAAACAAGTCATCGCGCGTGGCCTGCCAGCAAGCCCCGGCGCGGCTTCGGGCAAAGTGGTGTTCACGGCGGAAGATGCCGAACACGCCGCCGCCAAAAAAGAAAAAGTGATTCTGGTGCGCATTGAAACCAGCCCAGAAGATATTCACGGCATGCATGCAGCGCAGGGCATTTTAACCGCGCGCGGTGGCATGACCAGCCACGCCGCTGTGGTGGCGCGCGGCATGGGTAAGCCCTGCGTTTCGGGCGCGGGCGAAATTCGCATCAACTATGGCCGCAAAGAATTCACCGCCGGTTCGCTCACCATTCGCGAAGGCGAAGTGATCACGCTCAACGGCTCCACCGGCGAGGTGATTCTGGGTGAAGTGGCGACCGTTGAGCCCAACCTCTCGGGTGATTTTTCGACCGTCATGGGCTGGGCCGATGCAGTGCGCACGCTGAAAGTTCGGGCGAATGCCGAGACACCTTTAGACGCAAAAACCGCCCGTGGCTTCGGTGCTGAGGGCATTGGTTTATGCCGCACCGAGCATATGTTCTTCGACGCCGAGCGCATTATCGCCGTGCGCGAGATGATTGTGGCCGAAACCAAAAAAGCGCGTGAAGTAGCGCTCGCCAAACTGCTGCCCATGCAGAAAAAAGATTTTGTAGAACTGTTCCGCATTATGGATGGTCTGCCGGTGACGATTCGCCTGCTTGATCCACCTTTGCATGAATTTTTACCGCACACCGAAGCGGAAATGCAGGAAGTGGCCGATGCGGCGCAGCTGCCATTGGAATCGGTAAAATACCGCGCCAGCCAGCTGCATGAATCAAACCCCATGCTGGGTCACCGCGGCTGCCGCTTGGGCATTACCTATCCTGAAATTTATTCCATGCAAGCGCGCGCTTTGTTTGAGGCCGCCGCTGAGGTTCAAAAAGCCGGCGTGGTGGTGCTGCCCGAAGTGATGGTGCCGCTGGTGATGACGCGCAAGGAATTGCAGCTGATGAAAGTGGTGATCGATCAAGCCGCCGCCGAGGTTGAAAAAGCCACTGGCATTAAAATTACCTATCAGGTGGGCACCATGATTGAGCTGCCACGCGCGGCACTACGTGCGGCTGACATTGCCAACGAAGCCGAGTTCTTCAGCTTCGGCACCAACGACCTCACCCAAACCACACTCGGCATTTCGCGCGACGATGCGGCAAGCTTCATCGAGCAATACAAGAAGCAGGGCGTGATTGAGCAAGATCCATTTGTCACCATCGACCAAGACGCCGTGGGCGAGCTGATTGAGATTGCCGCCAAACGCGGTCGCGAAACGCGGGCGAATATCAAGCTGGGCATTTGCGGTGAGCATGGCGGTGATCCAGCCAGCATTCATTTCTGTCAGCGTGTGGGCCTGAATTATGTGAGCTGCTCGCCCTACCGCGTGCCCATTGCACGTTTAGCCGCGGCACAGGCAGCCATCAAAGAAGGTGCGCGCTAGCGCTGCTGCTGTTCGTTGACAGAATTCTGAATGTCGCCCAGTTCGCGGCGCAGATAGGCGTTCTGATTGAGCAAGAAGAACGAGCCGATGGTGAGGCCAGTCGATACGGCCCCTGAAAAAAGAATGGCGCCGCGCTTACCCTTCCCCAGTTCGCGCCAGCGTTTGTAGGTATCATGGACGTAGCCTATCGGACCTTTCTCGGTACCAAAGCCAAGTTTCGCCAGTTGTTCTGCGTGTTTTACATTATGCTCGTCATGAATTGCTCGCGTCGCTTTATAGAAAGCCTCACCATCAAGTGGCTTTGAACCATCCTGCACACCTTCGATGACTTTGTTGATTGCTGCATTGCGCTCCGATTTCAAGTTTCTTAATCCCGGCCAATGGCTCACCGTATCATAAAATTTATCGCGGACACTAACGGCTACAGTGCCAATGCCTGCACCCATGGCAAGCACGTAGCCAAGCGCTTGCACCAAAGGTGCGGCGCCACCATGCTTGGGCGGCGGTGCCGGTTGTGTAGCCACGGATGGCGATGATGGGTCTTTGTCCATACTGCCAACATAGCATTTTTATGTGACAGCTTGATGACACGAATGCCAATTTGATGGTATTTATTTAATCATCTGATTTTATTGATTAAAAAATACTGCCGTTACCATCATTCGTGGAATGTTTTTGCAGTAGCAACCTGCCGCCGGGCCAAATGGTAAATTCATCGCCATCATTCGTGGGAATATTTTCACTGCGCACCGCCCCCACAATGCCGCTGAGTAGGCCATCGGCATGCAGCGTGCCTTTCGATGGTTTGGGTGAGTTTGCCGCCAGCAATGACAGCATGCCATCGGGCTGAGCGTTGATGCGCACCGTTTCATTCGGGGCAAGTGATTCCACCTGACGATTGCCGGCTGATTCGAATACCACGCGATGCGGCACATTATCAAGATTGGTGATTTTAAGTGCGAAGGCGGGACTGGCACCAAGGGCAGTCATCATCACCACAAGCATTCCATATTTCATAACTTCTCCTGTTGGTATTTCTTGGATTCAGCCACCGCCAGTGCATCCACGCGGTCATTATAGGCGTCGCCACTATGGCCCTTTACCCACTGCCATGTCATGTGGTGACGGGCACACTGTTTTTCAAGCTCTTGCCAGAGATCAACATTTTTCACTGGCTTTTTATCAGCGGTTTTCCAGCCTTTGGCTTTCCAGCCCTTGATCCATTCGGTCATGCCCTGCAACACATATTTGCTATCGGTCACCAGCGTGACATGGCAGCCCGCTTTCAGATGCTTAAGGCCTTCAATCGTGGCCTGCAATTCCATGCGATTGTTGGTGGTATCGGCCGCACCACCGCTGATTTCTTTCTGTTTCTCACCATAGATAAGCAGTGCCGCCCAGCCACCCGGACCCGGGTTGCCACTGCATGCGCCGTCGGTATAGATCGTCACTTTTTTAATTGTAGGGGGCGATCCCCCCTTGCCCCCCTCGCTATGCGGCTCGCGCGCGGCGCTACGCACTGTACCCTTATTTACCACGATGTGTTGCTCTGGAAAAATTTAAGTTTCACCGCATATTCCAGCGGGTCTTTCGCCGTAACAAACGCGTTGGCATCATGGTGCAGCCAATCATGGGCGCGGGTCAGTAGAAAGCGTAACGCCGCGCCGCGCAACAGGATTGGTAATGCCGAAAGTTCATTCGCACTTAGTGCGCGTTTCTTCTGATAGTTCGAAAGCAAAAGCTTTGCTTTGGTGAGGTTGAATTCACCGCCGCGTTCGAAGCACCAGGCGTTGATGGTAATGGCAATATCATAGGCCAGCATATCATGGCAGGCGAAATAAAAATCGATGATGCCACTCACATCATCGCCTTCGAAAAAAACATTGTCGGGAAATAAATCGGCGTGAATAATGCCACGTGGCAAACCGCTAAATGCTGGCCATTGCGAACCCAAATAGCCCAACTCATTCACCACCAGCGCTTCTAACCCAGGCTGAATTTCATCGAGCCTTCCCGCCATACGCCGATGCACCGCATGCCAGCCATCGAGCGCCAAGGCATTGGCACGGGTGCGCGCAAATCCTTGTGTGGCATGGTGTAGTTCGGCAAGCGCCCCCCCCACACTGGCCACATGCTGGTTATGCAAAATGCTGCGGCTTTTACCCTGTACAAAACTCACCAGCGCCGCTTGTTTGCCTTCGCACTCACCAAAAAGCGTGCCGTCGCGGCGAAGAATCGGCTGCGGGCACGACAGGCCATGGGCCGAAGCATATTGCATCAATTCCAGAAAAAAGGGTAATTCGTCGGTGTTAACTCGCTTCTCATAGAGGGTTAAAATAAGCTTGGTTTCATCGCCACTCTTTTCAGTAGTAACTACCAGATAATTCGTATTCTCAACCCCTTGCGCAATGCCTACCGCAAAAACAAGTTCGCCCACCGCATAGCTGCTCGACAGCAGATTCGTGATTTGTTCGTTGGTAAGTTGGGTATAGACGGCCATCCATTATTCCTAGCATCGTGGTTTTGCGCTGTCACTTTTTTGCGAGAAAAGCGCATTTTTTACTGGTGAAAGCTGGATAATGTGAGTAGTTTCGTGAGGCTCGGCCGTGCGGAATATGCACCCACCCCGAATAAGAGACGCAAAATATAGCCAACCCAGACGAGGAGAATCTAGCATGTTTCGCCGCAAGGAAGATGGAACCGAAGAATTGATTCCAGAGAACGAACAAACCACCACCCCAACCAGCAGCTCGACCAGCAGCAGCGCGCCGGCATTTGCCGCCGCAACGCCCGTTGCACCGGCTGCTCAACCTGCACCAAACTTCCGCCCAACCCCGCCGCAAGCGGCCATGGTTGCTGCTAACCGCACACCCGCAACGCCGATTGTGCCCACAACGCCCGTCACAGAAACGCGCACGGCCGCAACGCCTGTCACTCGTCCGAACGCCAAGCGCGTGCTGACTGTTGGCCCCGACATTCAAATGAAGGGTGAAATTTCAAGCTGCGATCGCGTGGTGATTGAAGGTATGGTCGATGCCACCATGCGTGATGTGCACACGGTTGAACTCGCTGAAACCGGATCGCTGAAGGGCACCGCCGAAGTTGAAGACGCCGAAATTTCTGGTGCCTTTGAAGGTGACTTGGTAGTGCGCGGCAAACTGACGGTCTATTCCGCCGGTCGCGTGCGCGGCAACATCACCTATGGTGAAATTGAAATTCAACGCGGTGGCCAAATTTCCGGCAATATTCGCAATGTTGCTGAAGCAAAGGGTGGCCAGGCTTTCCCTGTAAATAAAGCAAAAGTCGCCTAGTTTACATTTAGTTCCTTGAAGATATTAAGCCGTCGATAGCAATATCGGCGGCTTTTTTCTTATATCGCACGAAAGTCCCTCCCTTCGGTCGGTATACTTTCATGCGGACTCGTTTTGCCAAAGCCTTCGCAAAAACGTGGTTTTGCTTTGGCTTTGTAGTTTTTATGAAACCGAGGAGGGGTCGAAGGGCGGCGGGTTGCTCACTTCAAAACCTAAATAGTCTTCGCACCGTAGGTGCAATAGCGCGCCACCACGCAACGTGCACATTCGGGTTTGCGCGCTTTGCATACATAGCGCCCATGCAGAATGAGCCAGTGATGCGCATGCTGCATCCATTTTTTGGGGATGATTTTCAGCAGCGCCAACTCCGTCGCCAGTGGGTTGGTGGTGCGGCAAAGGCCAAGACGGTTGGCCACGCGGAACACATGCGTATCCACCGCAATGGTCGGTTCTCCCAACACACAGTTCAGCCACACATTCGCCGTTTTGCGGCCCACCCCAGGCAGGGTTTCCAGCGCCTCGCGGGTGGTGGGCACCTGACCATCAAACTCACCCATCAGCTTGGCGCATAGCGCCATAACATTTTTTGCCTTGGTGTTAAACAAGCCAATGGTCTTGATATAATTTTTGAGACCCGCCTCGCCCAGTTTCAAAATTTTCTGCGGCGTATCCGCCACTTTGAATAAGGGTCCCGTGGCTTTATTCACCCCCACATCAGTCGCTTGGGCGGAAAGCACAATCGCCACCAATAAACAAAACGGGTTGGGCGCGTTTAACTCGGTCACCGGCGTTGGATTTTCAGCCGCCCATGCTGCAAACATGGCGTTCACTGCGTGCGGCGTCAGGCTGGCTTTGGGTTTTGCTTTGGGTTTGGGCATGCGTCCATCAACCACGGCGCCATAAATTATTCAATAAAAACAATGTTGTTTTAGGTGTGGCACCGGCGATTATTCATGAAACTGTCATACTTTTCAGAGGGGTTATTTGCTACAATGACCCTATGAATGAACGCAACATAGTGGAAGAAGTCATGAAGCCAAACCCGATGAAGTCATTTTTCAGTGGCCTTATGTCGGGTCTATTCACCGGCGCGGTGATGATGGGTATTTATGCCCTCGTGGCTGCGACTGGCCTAGTAGGTGGGATGGCCATACCTAACATTATTGGCATGATTGCAGTCACTGGCCTGTTCACCGGCACCATGGCCGCCATGCGTGGCGATAAAGACGCCAAAGCCACCGCGCTTGTACCTGCAACGGCCACCGTACCCGTGATTGCGGAAACCATGGGCCGTGCACCACAAATAGCCATGGATGCCACCGATGATATGGCCGCCCCCAGCCGTCGTGATGGAAAATCATGGACCGACTCGGCAGGTCGCAGTGCCAGCAGCCAAAGTCGTATTCAGCAAATTGTTAGCGATGGTTCGATGGGCGATAAAGACCGCGCAAGCGCTATTCTGGCTGCGCGTGATGCAGCGAGTAGCGAAGCGACTCGCGCTTAGGTACTTACTAATGAGTGCGCGAGTGGAATGACTTCCACCAAGTCACCCTTTTTAAGCCGCTTGTTTTCGTTCACCACCAACAAACAATCTGATTTTGCTAGTTCGCTGAGCAAGAAACCATCCTGCGCGGAAACGGGAATCACCTTATAGGTACCGTTTTCATCGATGCTGAGCGAAGCGTGTAGATAGGCGACGCTGGTATCATATTCATCAAGGTTTCGCCCCAGAATAGCCTGACGCTTCAGCGGTATTTTTACTCCCACCATTTTATTTATTAACGGCCGTACAAACAGCGAAAAATAAATGCTCGATGAAATAACATTGCCCGGCAGCGAGCAAATGGGCATGCCCTTGTAATGGGTGAAGAGCATCAGGTCGTTACGGCGCAGCTGAACACTGAAGGTTTCAACATTTTTAGAAATAGCGTTGAGCGCGTTTACCATGAGATTGCCAGCACCCGCCGAGGTTCCACCGGTCGTGATCAGCAAATCGCAGTGGGCGGCCAGTTCAATTTTCTCTTGAACATTTTTAACGGTGTCTTGTGCCAGGCCCAGAATCACGGGGTCACCACACAAAGCGCTAATGTTGGCGGGTAGTGTATAAAGCGACGAAGCAGTAATGGCATTGGAGGGGCTGTGTTCGCCGGGCATGGCCAGTTCACTGCCAACGGCCAGCACCGCCACACGGGGTTTACGTACTACGGGAAGCCACAAAATATGCATGGCCGAAGCCAGACCCACCAAACGCGATGTCATGACCGTGCCCGCTTCAAATGCCACGTCTTCGGTCGAGAAATCAACACCGGCGCCACATATATTTTCACCGTTTACCGGTTGTTTGGTAATATTCACTACTTCGCCCGAAATGCTGCAATGGCTTAGCGCCACCAATGCATCGGCTCCTTCCGTAATTTTGCCGCCCGCCAGCGTTAAAATGGCGCAGCCCGGATCCAGCGTGCCAACAAATGGTTTTGAGGAGTTCGATTCGCCCTGAATATATAAATTGGCGGGAAGAAAATTAAGATCAACGC
>CANEUT010000007.1 GCA_947441895.1 Rickettsiales bacterium
CAAGTAGTAGCAAGATCGTCTAATCACCACAAGATGTTTGTCGGCGACAGCGGAATCAATTAAATTTTGATTGCCTGCGGTATCATTGCAACAAGCCATAAAGTTGCCAGAAGTCGGTGGCTACGGAAGGGGTGACCACGCACATGAAAAGCGACAGCGCAAGGGCGGGTCCAAACGGAAAGCGATCACCCAATCCAACCGCGCGCCACACCAAGCCGCATACGGTGCCTAAAACGCCGCTGAAAAACAAAAACGGCACAAAATTTTCGGCACATTCAAGCCAAATGCCGGCAACAAATAAAAACTTCACATCGCCCATGCCCAGCGCATCTTTGTGGCGCAAATAAAGAAAGCCATATTTCAATCCAAGCCCAATGGCGGCGCCCGCAAAAGCGGCCATGGCCACATCGGTGGCGGTATATTGCTGCACATAGCCATGCACAATGCCCAGCAATCCAATGGCAATCTGCACCTCATCAAGAATAATATAATGCTCCAGATCGGTGACGATAATGGCCACAATCGCCCACCATAAACCTAGAATGGCGAAGGCCTCCAGCGTCACACCGTAATGATAGATAATAGCGACCGCCCCAAACGCGCAGGCAAGTTCCGTCAGCACATAACGTACGGAAATGCGCGCCTTGCAGTGACGGCACTTGCCACCACCCATCAACCACGACAGCACGGGAATCAAATCAAGCACCTTCAGCACGACCCCGCAGCTTGTACAGCGCGAACGGGTGCGGCCAATTTTTTCATCCAACGGCAGCCGATAGGTAATCAGCGTCAGAAAGGAGCCTATCACGGCGCCAAAAACGCCAAAAAACACCAATATTGGCCATGCTGTTGGCAAAAAAGGGGCAAAAACATCCGCATTCATGAGGAAATCCGGCAATTCATGTTGCGTTATCCACAGGTTCGTGGCAATAAGCCTGCACCATACTACATGTTGTGGTGTCATGCTACCACTAAGGTTGCAGACTTACTTATAAACAAACTGCATCGGATAAGTCTTTGAACTCGATTGTTGCCATCGCGAATGATCACGCGGGTGTAGCGCTGAAATCAGCCCTGCTGCCCGAGGTAGAGGCGTGCGGCTTTTCGGTGATTGATCTTGGCACCGCCACCACCGATTCGGTGGATTATCCTGACTATGGTTATTTAGTAGCCGACGCCGTCACCACGGGCCGCGCCCAATTCGGCATTGCCATTTGCGGCACCGGCATTGGCATTTCTATCGCCGCCAACCGCAAAGCTGGTGCACGCGCAGCGCTTTGCCATAACGCCTATACCGCGCGACTAGCGCGTCAGCACAACGATGCGAATATTCTGGCCCTCGGCGCGCGTATCTTAAGCGAAGCGGAAGCAAAGGAATGCGTACGCCAGTTTCTCACCACCGATTATGAAGGCGGGCGTCACGACATCCGCGTCAAAAAATTAGCTTAAACTTCTAACCACTCACTAGGAACTACACCATGACCAACGCTGCACGTAAACTCGAGGACACCATGACCAGCACCACTGCTTACTTCACCGAACCGCTTTCCAGCCGCGATGCTGAAATTTTTTCTGCGCTGGGTAAAGAGCTTGGTCGCCAGCAACATCAGGTGGAACTGATTGCGTCGGAGAACATCGTAAGCCGTGCGGTGATGGAAGCGCAAGGTTCCGTGCTCACCAACAAATACGCCGAAGGTTACCCGGGCAAGCGCTATTATGGCGGCTGCGAATTCGCCGACATCGTGGAGCAACTCGCCATCGACCGCGCGAAAAAACTCTTCAACACGAATTATGCTAACGTGCAGCCAAACAGCGGCAGCCAAGCCAACCAAGGCGTGTTTGGCGCCCTCATTAAACCGGGCGACACGATCATGGGGCAGAGCCTCGCTTCCGGCGGCCACCTTACCCACGGCGCGTCGGTCAACCAATCGGGCAAAATCTATAACGCTATTCAATATGGTGTGCGCGAAGACAATCACCTGCTTGATTATGATGCAATTGAAGCATTGGCAATGGAGCATAAGCCCAAAATTATTATCGCCGGTTTCAGCGCCTATTCACGCGTCGTTGACTGGGCACGCTTCCGCCAAATCGCCGATAAAGTGGGCGCCTATTTCATGGTGGATATGGCGCATATTTCAGGCCTTGTTGCCGGTGGTTCCTACCCATCGCCCCTGCCACACGCGCACATCGTCACCACCACCACGCACAAAACCCTGCGTGGTCCACGCGGCGGCATGATTCTTTCCAACTGCCCGGAACTGGTGGTGGGCATTACCCCACAAGGCAAAGACCAGACGCTGGAAATGGCACTCAATAGCAGCATTTTCCCAGGCATTCAAGGTGGCCCGCTCATGCATGTCATCGCCGGTAAAGCCGTGGCGTATGGCGAAGCGTTGCAGCCATCGTTCAAAGCATATGCGCAGGCGATTGTTGATAATGCCCGGGCATTGGCGAAAGTATTGAAGGATCGTGGCCTGAATATTGTTTCCGGCGGCACCGATAACCACCTCGTGCTGGTGGATCTGCGCCCCAAAAACCTCACCGGCAAAGCGGCAGAAGCATCGCTGGAACGCGCGGGCCTCACCTGCAACAAAAACGCCATTCCGTTTGACCCGGCATCGCCGTTTGTTACCTCCGGCGTGCGTCTTGGAACGCCTGCTGGCACCACCCGTGGCTTCGGCATCAAAGAGTTCGAAGAAATCGGTCAGCTGATTGGCGACGTGCTCGATGGTCTTTCGAAAAATCCGGAAGATGTCACCGCCAACGCCGCCGTGGAAGCCGCCACTAAACTGAAGGTGCGCGCCCTCACCGACCGTTTCCCAATTTATAACTAAGGAGCCGCAGTGCGCTGTCCGTTTTGCAATCATGAAGATACGCAGGTGAAGGATTCGCGGCCATCGGAAGATGGCTCGTCGATCCGTCGCCGGCGTTTCTGCCCTGCCTGCAATTCGCGCTTCACCACGTTTGAACGTGTGCAACTGCGCGAGCTGACGGTGGTGAAAACAAGCGGCGAGCGCAAGCTGTTCGACCGCGATAAAATTGCGCGCTCCATGTCCATCGCTTTGCGCAAACGTCCAGTGGATGCGGAAGTAGTGGAAATGGCCATCAACCGCATTGTGCAGAAACTGGAAAGCGAAGGCGAAAGCGACATCGTCACCAGCCGCATTGGCGCGCTGGTCATGGAAGAGCTGAAAAAACTCGATGCCGTGGCCTACATTCGCTACGCCTCGGTCTATCGTGATTTCGGCGAAGCAAAAGACTTCGAGAGCTTCGTTGAGAAGCTTTAGTTGTTGCCGCTGCGCGGCGATGGGGGCGCGCCCCCAAACCCCCTCGTTCGCTGCGCTCCGGCTCGCGCCATAAAGCGCTACGCATGACGACGTTGAGCAATAGTTGAGTGATTATGGTCGATGATATTCAGTTTTTAAACCACGCCATTCGCCTTGGGGCGCGTGGGCTTGGGCGCACATGGCCAAACCCATCGGTCGGCTGCGTCATTGTTAAAAACAATGAAATTCTCGCCACGGCCACCACGGCAGAATCAGGCCGTCCGCATGCGGAAGCCATCGCGCTTGAAATGGCGGGCGCTGCCGCGCGCGGTGCCACGGCCTATGTGTCGTTGGAGCCCTGCGCCCATCACGGCCACACCCCACCCTGTGCGCAAGGCTTGATTGATGCTGGCATCGCCCGCGTGGTGTATGCGTGCGACGACCCCGATGCGCGCGTTAACGGCCAAGGCGCTGCCATGCTGCAAAAAGCGGGCATCGCAACCGAAAAAAAACTTACGGCCGATGCGGCACTCAGCCATCGCGGATTCATCCGCCGGGTGCAGCAGGGGCTGCCTTATGTAGCCGCCAAACTGGCCACTTCGCTGGATGGTCACATGGCCGACCGCAACGGCAAAAGCCAGTGGATTACCGGCGAGAAAGCCCGTCAACATGGCCACGAATTGCGCAGCCAGTTCGATGCCATCATCACCGGCATTGGCACCGTGCTGGCCGATGACCCGCAGCTGACGGTGCGCGCACCGCTGCCAAGCCACGAACGGTTGGTGCGCGTGGTGTGCGACCGCGCACTTCGCCTGCCGCTGCACAGCCAACTGGCGCAAACGGCGGAGCGCCAAGCCACCTGGGTGGTCACCACGCCCGAGGGGGTGGAAGGCGCCGCCAGCCACGCCACAGACTTGCGCGAGGCAGGGGTAAAGTTTTTGGTAATTGAAAGTGATGCGCTTTCGCCCATCGCCATTTTAAAGGCGCTGGCCGCCGAGGGCATCACCCGCGCCTTGCTGGAAGCGGGCCCGGGCCTCACCACCGCCTTTCTGGCCGCCAAGGCCATTGAAACGCTTTATTGGTATCGGGCGCCCATGCTGCTTGGAAGTACTGGCGCAGCGGCCATTACTGCACTAGATACTTCGCTTGAAACCGCCGCACGCGCCACACCAACACACACCGTGTTGTTAGGCGACGACGTGTGCAACATCTACGAACTAGGATCTGAAGCATAATATGTTCACCGGACTTATCAAAACACAGGGCATTATTCGCCGCATCGATCAGCGCGGCGACCGCATCATCACCATTGCCATGAACGAACCGTTTCCCGTGGAAGTGGGCGATTCCATTGCCTGTCATGGCATTTGCCTCACCGCCATTAAAGTAACCGATATTGATTTCAAAGTATCGCTTTCGCAAGAAACACTCTCCTGCTCCACCGCCGATGATTGGCAGACCGGAACCGTGCTGAACCTTGAGCCCGCCCTGCGCGTGGGCGATAAACTGGGCGGGCATTTTGTCTCGGGCCATGTCGATGGGGTGGGCAAAGTGCGCCGCACTGAGAAAATTGGCGACTCCACCCTGTGGGAATTTGAAGTGCCGCCCGCACTGGCGAAATTCATTGCCCCCAAAGGCTCCATCACGATTGATGGCGTGTCACTCACCGTCAACGAATCGCATGGCAGCGGCGCCATGCACGCCGGCAATGCCTCTGTCACCGCCGTGCCCATTGATCAGCTGGTGCACCCGCGTTTCACCGTCAATATTATTCCGCACACCGCCAAAGTCACCAGCTTCGGCACGCTGCAAGTGGGCGATGCGGTGAATCTGGAAATTGATATGCTGGCGCGTTACGTAGCACGGCTGAAGGAATATTCGGCGTGATGAAACTTTCCCCCATCGAAGATATTATTGCCGACGCCAAGCTCGGCAACATGGTCATTCTGGTCGATGACGAGAACCGCGAGAACGAGGGTGACCTGGTGATTCCGGCCGAATTCGCCGATGCCAACGCCGTGAACTTCATGGCCAAACACGGCCGCGGACTTATTTGCCTGGCACTGGAAAAAGCGCAGGTGGAACGGCTCGGCCTTCCGCCCATGGCCCGCCACAACGCCTCGCGTCACTCCACCGCCTTCACCGTTTCCATCGAAGCGCGCGAGGGCATCACCACCGGCATTTCGGCGGCCGATCGGGCACGCACCATTGCGGTGGCCATGAACCCGCACGTCACCGACACCGAAATCGTCAGCCCCGGCCATATTTTCCCGCTGGAAGCACGCGAGGGCGGCGTGCTGGTACGCGCCGGCCACACCGAAGCCGCGGTTGATATTTCACGGCTGGCGGGGCTGAACCCATCCGGCGTTATCTGCGAAATTATGAACGATGACGGCACTATGGCGCGCCTGCCCGACTTACTAAAATTCGCCGCGCTGCATGGGCTTAAAATTGGCACCATTGCCGACCTCATCCACTATCGTCGTCGCGCGGAAAAACTGGTGACGCGGGTAGTGGAAAGCACCATCACCACCCATTTCGCCGGTGATTTTCAATGCATCGTCTATGCCCAAAATCCCGGTTATGCCGAGCATATTGCACTGGTAAAAAATAAAATTCCGGCGCAAGGCCCTGCCTTGGTGCGCATGCACGCGCTGGATGTGCTGCATGATGCGCTGGGCGATGCAAGCCATGGCAAAGGCGGCATTTTGCAGCAATCCATGCGCATGATCGATAGGGCGGGTGCGGGCGTTTTGGTGCTGCTGCGCGAGCCGCGCGCCAAAGCCGTTTCTGAAAGTTTGCGCATGCAGCTGGGCGAAACCGCCGCCACACCGGTGCTGCGTGATTATGGCATCGGCGCGCAAATCCTGCTCGATTTGGGCGTGCGCCGCATGACGCTTCTCACCAATTCACCGAAAATGATTGTCGGACTCGAAGGCTATGGGCTAGAGATCAGCGGCCATCTTCCTATCGAGGCCCCATGAAACCGATTTTAATTGTTCACTCACCTTATTATACCCACATCGACGCCATGCTGGTGGCGGGTGCGCGCGCTGCGGTTCAGGCCGCGGGCTTCACCGCCGAGCTGATGGCGGTTCCCGGTGCGCTCGAAATTCCAACCGCCATTGCCATGGCCATCGCCAGCAAAAAATATGCAGGCTTCGTGGCCACCGGCTGCGTGCTGCGCGGCGAGACTTCGCATTACGACATTGTCAGCAATGAATCGGCCCGCGGCTTGCAGCAATTGGGCGTGGAAAAACTGGCGGCCATTGGTAATGCCATTCTCACCTGCGAAACCGAGGAACAAGCCATTTTGCGCGCCGACCCAAACCAAGGAAACAAAGGTGGCGAAGCCGCCAACGCCTGCATCCGTTTGCTGCAGATTCGTGATCAATTGAAATTGGAATTAATATGACCGCCACCGCCCCCAAACAGGCCGCAAAAACACCCACCGGCTCGCGCAAATCGCTGCTGCGCAAACGCGCGGCGCGGCTCGCCGCGGCGCAAGCCCTCTATTCTGATAACGTGACCGATAAAACCACCCAACCATCGGTGCTGGCGGCACAAATCATGGCGTCATGGGCCGACAGCAAACTGAACGATACCGATGATTTGCCGCACGCCAACCAGCCCGAAACCCCGCTGCTCACCAAGCTGATTGAAACCGCGCAAGCGCATAGCGAAGCGATTGAAGCGGCGATTGATACCACCATTCTGCCGGGCTGGAAGAAGTCGCGCATGAGCGAGCCATTGCTGGCTA
This sequence comes from Rickettsiales bacterium, assembly GCA_947441895.1. Lineage (GTDB taxonomy): Bacteria > Pseudomonadota > Alphaproteobacteria > Rickettsiales > UBA3002 > QFOX01. Next base: position 7,030 of record CANEUT010000007.1, read on the forward strand.
TTTTGCGCAGCTGCGCGGCGGAAGCGCTTGCTTACCCAACCCGTGCGCGGGCCATGCTGGTCGATGAATATACCGAGGTGGCGGCGCAATTGGTGACCGACGACGAGCTGCATTATGCGCATAAAGCATTCAACCTGCTGCTCGATCATTTGCGCCAAACGCCTGCAAAAAAATAATGGCCGAGCGCGACCGCATCGCCCGTTTTTTTGCACCACTTACCACGGGTGAATCTGGAAGCTTTAACCTGACCGATGACGCCGCCATTCTCGATATTCCAACCGGTCACCAGCTGGTCATCACCACCGATAGTGTTATTGCAGGCATTCATGTACTGGCTGATGCCACGGCGCAGCAATTCGCGCAAAAACTGGTGCGGCGCAACTTGTCAGACCTTGCCGCCATGGGCGCCAAACCCTGGCGTTACAGCCTGAACATTCACACGCCACATCATGTGGGCGATGATTGGTTCGCGGCCTTTGCTGCAACGCTGGCGGCAGAACAATACGCGTTTGATATGGTGCTGATCGGCGGTGATTCCACGTCCGGCGGCCATGCCATTCACACCACCCTCACCTGTTTTGGGTTGGTGAAAACGGGTGCAGCATTACGCCGCAATGGCGCGAGCGTAGGCGATGATTTGTATGTCAGCGGCACGATTGGCGACGCCGCATTAGCGCTGCAATTGCTGCAGCAAAACGGGTCGGCACCGCAGCATTTTTTCAACCGCTATCACCAGCCAGAACCACGACTGCATTTGGGTGCAGCACTGCACGGCTTGGCCACCGCCGCCATTGATATTTCTGATGGGCTGGTGGCCGATATTGCGGCTGTTTGTGCGGCAAGCGGTGTGGGGGCCACGCTTGAAACATCGCGCATTCCGCTGTCACCCATGCTGCAGCAATTGGTAACGAATGACGCACCGATTTGGGATTTGATTTTAGCGGGTGGTGATGATTACGAGCTGGCGTTTACCGCCCCCGCAAGCAGCCGCGCAGCACTGCAAAAACTATCAACAGAACTTGGGTTGGCGCTAACCTGCATTGGCCACATTACCAAAGAAAAAGACGTGCGCGTGGTTGATGAAAACGGCGCCATTATCCCCATCCCTCATGCAGGATGGGAGCATGAATAAAACGGGGCGATTTATAGGAGGCAAGTACGAGGAGTTTTTGCGCGCAGGGAAGGCGCGTAGCAGCGCTACGAAACTGACCGAGCACAAAAAACGACAATGTAATTGTCCCTAGAAATTGCCTCGCCCTAGCGGCCCAAATCGCGCGAGTTAATACCACGTCCCGGCGCATTGAATTTACCAAAATTGCCCAGCATTTGTTCAAGGAAGGTAACGCTATGGCCTTCGGTGGAGGTGGTTTTACTGACAAGCTCAACCGGCTTACCCTCTTCTTTTTTATACTCCATAATGTCCGCCACCGTACTTGCCTTATCAAAGCGAATGGCGGTGACGTCCTGCGCGGTCACTTCGGGTGAAAACATGCCGTTACGCTCTTTACGAACGGTAATATAATACCATGTCTCATCACCAAAATTTGATGCAGAGGTGGGCGAACCAAGCAACGCCGCCACATCATCGGTCCGGCTTTGGCCCACAATAATTTGCTTTAAATCTTCCGCCTCGCGCGTGTGGCCGCGCGTATCCACAATGGGTGAACAGCTTGCCAAAACCACACAAAGGCTGATAGAAGCAGTGGTGAATCTCAGCACTCTCATCAGGCGCGCCACCATGTTAAGTTCCCTCAAAAAACTGTTTGTTTCGCCACCGCCAACGGTGGCTCATGAAGCCTATATAGCACTCGTTGCCACGGCGCGAAATCCCTTTTTCTTTGAATCGCTCGGCGTGCCCGACACGCTGGATGGACGGTTCGAACTCATCGTGCTGCATTTGTTTTTGCTGCAGCATCGGCTGCTGAAGGAAAATGCAGAAGCGACGGAATTCTCAACCCAGCTGAGCGAAGTATTTTTTAGCGATATGGATCGCAGCCTGCGCGAAATGGGCATTGCCGATACGGGGGTGAAGCACCGCATTAAAGCCATGGCCAAAGCCTATCACGGGCGATTGCAGGTCTATGCCGCCAGCCTTAGTGATGCCACGCAACTGCGCGCCGCACTGGCCCGCAATCTTTATGGCACCGTGGCCGAGGGCGATGTGACGATGCTCGATAAAATGGCCAACTATGTGGAAAGCGGCCGCCAGCATTTTGCCGCAATAGCCACCGAAGCGCTGTGCGAAAATAACTTCGCCTGGCCCGCGGTCAAAGCCTAAAGAACGGCTGTCACGCTGGTGGGAAAGCTAGTGAAGAAATTGCGCGCTTGCGCCAGCTGATAAGCATCCGCACCGCGTGCCTCGCCAATGCCGGGCTTTTTGCCCTGCGGCACCAGCGGTGCCGGTGCGGGCCGCGCTTGTGCCGGTGGAATGGCGGCGCCCGCAATCGCGTTGGTGGCAGGGTTGCTTACCGCCGCCGCTGTCAGCGCCGTCGATGTCGACAGCGCAATTTGAGGAGCCGCCGCGCTGGATGGGCGGGCACTGGCCGAAGCAGCAGTGGCGGTGTTGGTGTTTTGTGGGGCAGCAGCCTCATCATTGGCGGATGCTGGGATTTCACCATTGGCCACCCGTAAATCTTTTAAATAGGCAAGGCTTTCCGCATCGGCCGTAGTGGGGGCTGTGTTCACCAGCGGTGCGAATAGCTGCAAATCGGCGGTGGTGACATTCGGTGTTTGCGCCAAATATTGCGCAGCAAGCGTGCTGGAGGGCTGATTAATGGCCGTCAGCCGGGCCGGCGGCTTGGGCGTTTGGGGGGCATACGCCACCACCGCGCCAGTGGCGGCCACCGCGGCGGGCGTTTGCACCGGCACCGTGGGCGCAGCATTGGTGGCGCCATAGGCCGCCGGCGTCACCGTGGACTGGTTCGCCGCCGCCACACCGGGCGCGTTCGAGGGTAGCGCGTTGGCCGCTACTTGTAACATACCATCCTCAGGCACTGTTGTTAGATTCTAAACGACTGCGTTGCTGGCGAATATCGTTGATTCGCAAGACGAAGTGGGTGCGGCGTAGCCACCCTACGCAAGCACACTTCAACGAAGCGAGCGACGATATTCGCCGCAACCCTTCGGGCCATGGTTTATTTCGCTGAATAGCAGCAGAAAATTTTTTAACCGTAGATCCAGCTACGCTCTCAAAATTTTCTTTGTTCTTCAGCGGAATAAAGCCTATGGCGCAATCCGCTTAGAATCTAACAACAGTGCCTAGCTCATTTTATTCTTATTCTATTTTCGTGAATAATAGCACTTTTGCCCATGCTTGACCAGCATTTGCTGGGTTTTACACGGCCCGGCCTAAACCCCAGAAATTCTGTTTACTTCACCCATAAATTCTCTTAAACGGTGGGACATGAAAAAAATCGTTGTTGCATGGGTGTTTTCGGTTCTGGCGCTGGTTGGGCTTTTTGCCTGGCTTGGCACCGACATGGTGACACCATCAGCCAACACCGATCAAGGTAAGGCGCTGATTAATGGCAATTTTTCACTTACGAATGCCGAAGGAAAAACCATTACCAATGCCGATTTTAAAGACCGTTATTTGCTGGTGTTCTTTGGCTTCACCCACTGCCCCGATGTGTGCCCAACGGGCTTATTGCTCATGCAAAATGTGATGAATAAACTTGGCAAAAAAGCTGAAAAACTGCAGCCCATTTTTATTACGGTCGACCCTGAACGCGATACGCCGCAGGTGGTCGCCAACTATGTGAAAAATTTTGGCACTGCGGTCATTGGCCTCAGTGGCACGCCGGAACAAATTAAAGCCACCGCCAATAATTACCGTGTCTATTACAGTAAAATGGTGAACGATGATCCCGCCATGGGCTATATGATCGATCATTCGGCGTTCGTTTACCTCATCGATCCCGAGGGTAATTACGTCACCCATTTCAGCAGCGATAGCGCGGCGCAAGTGCTCGAAGAAGGCATTCGCAACCATATCAACTAGGTGCGATAGACATTTAGTGAAATGATGGTATGCGTGAATCAACGCATCTTAGCAAATGGCCCCTCATGACCCAGTCTTTTCCTCCTGCTGCGAAACGTCGCGGTTTAATGTTCGTTTTATCCTCTCCGTCGGGCGCCGGTAAAACCACGCTCTCGCGCCGACTGCTGGCCAGCGAGGAAGGCGTGGCCATGTCGGTTTCGGTCACCACCCGCCCCATGCGCCCGGGTGAGGTTGACGGGGTAGATTATCATTTCGTCGATGAGAAAAAATTCGACGCCATGGTGACTGCTGGTGAACTGCTAGAACATGCCGTGGTATTTGATTACAAATATGGCACGCCCAAAAAACAAGTCATGGATTGCCTCGCCAAAGGCTGCGATGTGCTGTTTGATATTGATTGGCAGGGCACGCGCCAGCTGGCGCACAACTGCCGCGATGATTTGGTGAGCGTGTTCATTCTTCCGCCCACGCTGGGTGAGCTGGAGCGCCGCCTGAAAACCCGGGCGCAAGACAGCGACGAGGTGGTTCAAAAACGTATGGCCAAAGCCACTCAGGAAATTTCGCACTGGGAAGAATATGATTACGTGGTGGTGAATGAAGACCTCGACAAAGCCCTCACCCATATTCAACGCATTTTACATGCTGAACGCTTTAAGCGCTGGCGGCAGATTGATATTGCTGAATTCGTGAAGGGCCTGTGTGGCTAATATTGGTTTGTAACCACTTGGTCTACTGACCAAGTGGTTACGCAGCTTTCGCTGGCTGATGGCTCGCTCGCCCAGCTCGCTTTTTACATTCCAATCGTTTCCGCAATCGCTGCGTAGCGCCCTCGTCGCGAAGGCGACAAAACAAGAAATTGGCGCGAGCCGGAGCGTGAGCGTTCGAGGGGGTTTGGGGGGCTCGCCCCCCAACGCACGTCAGCGCAATCAAACCAGCAATCTCGCGATTCTTGCAAAAGCCGCAAGGTCACAATTCTCGGCGCGCAAGGTTTCATCCACCTCGGCTTTTTTGCAAAGTGCAATAGCATCCACACCCAGTGACTTTAACGACTGGCGCAGCATTTTGCGGCGGTTATTAAAGGCGGCAGCGGTCACCCGTTCCAGCAATTTCAGCGGCACATCTTCACGTGGTGTGGCGCGCAGGCGGGCGTGCAAAATGCTCGACACCACTTTCGGCGGCGGCGTGAAGGCGCTGGCCGGAACATCAAACATCATGCTGGCATCGCAATATTGCGCCACAAACACCGAAAGCCGCCCATAGGCTTTATCACCCACGGTGGCCACCATGCGTTCGGCCACTTCTTTTTGCAGCATCACGGTGAAGCTTTCCAGCACCTGTGGCCCTAACTTCACCACCTCTTCAATCCACTGCACTACTAATGCCGTGCCCACATTATAGGGCAAATTGGCAATCACGGCGCGGGGCGCATCGCCAATCGTTTCCATAGCCACCGTTAGCGCGTCGGCCTCAAGCACGGTGAAGCGCTCACCATAAATTTCTTTCAGCGGTGCCAGTGCGGCAAGGCAGCGGGCATCTTTTTCGATGGCGGTTAGCTGACGGGCGCCGCTGGCCAAAATGGCGCGGGTCAGGCCGCCGGGGCCGGGGCCAATTTCAATCACCTGCATGTTCGAGATATCACCGGCGGCCCGCACAATTTTATTCAGCAAATTCGTATCAAGCAGGAAATGCTGCCCGAGGGATTTTTTCGGGCTTAACCCGTGGCTGGCAATCACCTCGCTCAGCGGCGCTAATTCAGCGCTCACTTGGTGGCCTCTGCCTCATTGTTGGCATCGCCGATTTTAATATCGATGAAGGCATCACGCTTTAAGTTGCGCAAATGTTTTTGTGCCTCCAGCTCAATCTTCTCGGCAAACAGCCGCTGGCGAATGATATCGGCATCGGGCAAATTACCGGCGGCCGGCTCAATTTTCTCGCACAGCATCACCAGTCGCACAAATTCAGGGGTGGGCAGCGGAGCGCTAATGCCCCCCACTTCCAGACGATTAATGACACTGCGTTGCTGCGGCGTCAGCGACCCCATTTTGGTGCGGGCAAAACTGGCCGTGACCGGCAGGTCCGTCGGCGGTAATTTTTCACTGCCGCAATCGCCGGGGTTAGCACGAATTGTTTCGGCCACGGCTTTTAGTTTGGCGATGGATTTTGCATCGCGGCTGGCGGGTACGGGAATGGAGATTTGCTTAATGGCAATTTCCGTATTATCGGCCTGCGGTTTATTCACCTGACGATCAAGCAGCTGAATAAATTGAATGGCCCCTGCGGCACGTAGTGGCGGCGTAATATCACCCGGCTTCATGTCGCGCAGGGCTTGCTGAAGCGCCGGCTGCATTGACTCTTCCGAAAGCCAGACGGGCGCACTGAATTTAATGTCGGTGCGGCTGATATAATTGGCGGCCACGGCGGCAATATCGGGCGATGTTTTGAGCCGCAGGGCAATATCGTCCACGGTTTTAGCGGCGGCGGCTTCGCCTGCAGCATCGGCAATGGGCACCGAAAGCGCCACAATGCGCAGTTCGGTGGTGCCTGGCGCGGCCGCTTGCGATTGCTGCGCACGGGTGACTTCATCTTGCGAAACATTCACGTTGCGCCGCAGTTTACGCTGCACCACTTTCTGCCACGATAATTGCGCCCGCACCTGATTTTCCAGCGTGCGTTGCGACAAGCCTTTTTCGGCGATGTATTTTTTAATACCGCCTGGCTCAAGCTGCTTATTGCCCAGCGTTACCTCATCCAGCGCTTTGGCAACATCTTCATCGGTGATGTTGATGGACTGGCGCTTGGCTTCTTGCATCTGCAATGTCTCGTCGATCAGTGTTTGCAGAATGCGCGGGGTAACGCGTTGCTGATTTTCGGGCGTGATGGGAATGCCCGAGGTGACCATGATCAAATCACGCCGATCTTCCACATCATGGGTGGTAATCACCTCTTCATTCACCACGGCGGCGATGCCAAGGCTTTGGGCATGGGCCAGCGGCGTGGCAAAAACACCGACCACCATCAGTACTGCAAAAAACCCGCCCAGGCGGCTCGCATTATTTTCCACCAAACTCTCCTAAGTTCTTAAAGCCAACCCGCAGTGTAAATTGCGTACTCGGAGCAATATCACGGTCACGCGAATAAAGCCGCAGCGCATCCACAATCACATTGAAACAATCGTTTTTATAAATCACTCCCGCTTGCGCATAAATCGGAATGTTCAGCTCGATATTGCGTTGGGTGCTTCCATAAATGCTCCATTCATCCGAGAATGGCAAGACGCCGTTAATCTGCGCTTCTTGGCTATTGCTTAAATAGCGGTTTTTGTCCAGCGAGCGATACGACGCGCCCAGCACATAACCATTCGCATTACCGTAATTTCCCATCACTTCGTTACGGTTGGTGTTAAAATCATCCTTATCAACCGCGAAGCGATAGGCAAGTGTGTAAGGCCCATTAGTCATGCCAACGCGGCCAATGTAATCCGAGAAGTTTTCGCCCGGGCGGGTGGAGTTAGGAAAGGGCGTGTCGCTATCGGCGTTATAATCCTGGCCCAGCAGTGCATCGAACGAGGTTTGCTGCGAGAAAAGATATTGGCTGCGCACCCCGTAAGCCAGGCGCGAACCACTATCCACCGTGTCGAGCCCGGGCATACGGTTAAGGCTGAACAGGTTGGTGTCGTTCAGTTCCACCAGCGTGTTATCTTCGTTTGAAATATTGGCGGGGTTGCCGTTGGTATTCTGCGCCACCGCCAGCATTACCGGCTCCAGCGTCATGGTCTCATTACCGAATTGCTGCATCAGCGGATAGCGCCATTCCAGCGCTGCTTGCGGCAACGTGCGCACCGTGCTGCCGCTGAACTGCCTGCTGCTGCCAGTGATGGGCACATTATCAGAATTATAAAAATCCTGCCGCAGGTTCAGGCTGGTGGTAAAAATTTGCCCATTCTCGGTGAGTAGCGGCAAGCTTGCTCCGGGCGTCACTGAAAGGCGGCGCTGGTTGACGCCTTCCTGGCGGGTGATGGATTGAGCATCGCCCGCGATGTGATAACGAATGCCATTGGGCGCGGCTTCTGTTTCATAATAGCCTTGCAGCATAGGGAAAACAGCGGGAGTAGTGCGCGGATTATCGTTCAGGCGCATCCCCTGAATCAGCAAGCCCTGGCCCAAGGCAAAGTTTCGATCTTGCGCGGTTTCAATATAGGCTTTCGAAAACAGCGCGTCTTGCCCACCAAACCCATAGCGCCGCAAATAGGTGTCATCGGTGGTGCGGTTAATGTCGAAACCAACGCGCGAATAGTCACCAATTTCTTCTTTTCCTTCGGCATAAATATGGCCACGGAATTGATTGCCGGAAATTTCATTCCCCGCCGCATCCAGCTTCGATGGGTTGGTTTGCGAGGCGCGAATGCGATAGCTGCCATTGTCGGTCAACTGGCTGTAATCTTGCTCCAGTAGCAAACCCTGGGTCGATGAATACCACGGAGTGATGACCGCTTCTTTATCTTCGGCAATGCGCCAGTAATAGGGCGCCTTAACAACCGATCCCAAGTTGGCAGTGGTGCTTTTATATTCCGGCGTCAGCAACCCGCTTTTCGCACTGGCATCGGGCGTGGGGTGCGATAAATACGGCGTATAAAGCACCGGCACCCCAAACATTTGCAATTGCGCATCGTGATATTTAATGCGCTCGGTGCCTTGATCGACGGTGGCATCGCCGGCATTAATTTGCCAAAACGGCTCCATGGTGTCGCACATTTTACAGGGAGTATAGGACACTTCTTTCAGGGTCGTAATGCTTGGGCTAAGGTGACGCGCCTCATTCGCCGCCATCAACGAATTATCCGCCATGCGCGCTTTAAACGCGTTAATGACACCCGTTTTCATTTCGTCGTTCAATTCCGCGCGGTCGGCAAAATACACATCGCCCGTGGGTTGCAGCACGCTCACATTGCCTTCCGCCACCACCAAATCACGGTTTTTATAATAGGTAAGCTGGTCGGCCATCATCACGTGACTGCCTTGCGCCACTTCCACTTTACCACGCGCCACCACAATACCGTACTCACGGTCATAGGCCATTTCCTCAGCATCAAAAGCGATCGGTTCGTCGCTGTTAGAAGGCGTTACTTTTCCCAGTACCGGCAGCGCATCGGGCGCGGTCAGCTGATAGTTGGGGTCAGCGTTAGCAGCGCTTGCCATCAAGGGCATCACCATCATAAAGACAGCCAATAAAAGGATACGGCAATCCATCACCTAACCATCCTCCAAATGCAGCAGGGCGGAACAAGCAATCATCATTACAATCAGCGATGGCGCCCAGGCGGCCAAGGCAATGGGCAAACTGCCCGCCGATCCCAGGGCGTAAATCACGTTCGTCGCAAAATAATACAAAAACCCTGTCGCCATACCCATCACCACCAAGATACCCGTTTGACCGCGGCGCGGTGGGCGCAGGGTGAACACGGCCGAAAGCATAAGCATGCCGGCCAGTAACAAAGGCAGGGCCACCAGCGAATGAAAATGCAGCTTATGCTGCAGAGCCGAGAAGCCTGCTTTTTCCAGCACGCGAATGAACCCGGGCAACTCCCAGAATGAAAAAGTTTCCGGCGCCGAAAAACTATCTTCAATCTGGGTCATGGTCAGCTGCGTAGGCATCACATATTCGGGCACGGTTTGCGATGCATCACCCGGCACCGAAAGCAGGGCCTGATGTACCACCCATGCGCCAGGTTTCAAGGTAGCGCGCGCGGCATCAATGCGGCCAAGAAAGCGATGGTCTTTATCGTAGAGAAATAAAATGACCGTTTCTAAATCAAGCGTGGCGGGGTCCATGCGCACCGCATGCAGCACATATTCATCCACCGTGTGGCCACGAAACGTGATGCCTTTTTCATCAATCTGCCGCAGCCACAGACCCGAAGGCAAAATGGAAAGCAGGCTGGGTTTATTGCTGATATATTTGGCTTCCATGCGCTGATAGCGCGCTACCGTGACCGCCGCCACGGGGTTCAGCAAGGTAACAAACATGGTGCCCAGCACCAGCGAAACAATAATGCCCGGCATCAGAAACTGCCATACCGAAACACCGGCCGCACGCGTCACCACCAGCTCACTGTTGCGCGTCAGCTTGCCCAGCGCCACCATACTGCCCACCATGAACGCAAACGGATAAATTTTTTCAGCGCTGGTGGGCAGCTTCAGCGCCATCATTTCAAACGCCACGACGAAGGGCACGTTATGGCTTGAATCGGAAGTGCGGCGCACCAGCTCCAACAACTCTACCAGCCCAATAATGGTGAGCATGGCCAGCACCGTGACCAGCACCGCCACCAAAAATTGCCGCCCAATATAAACCGATAATGTCATGGGCAACTTCATTTTGCCCCCGCTACTTGCATTTTCGACGTGGGCCAGACAAACGCAATGCGCCGATTGCTGATAATGAGATAGGCGCTGAATGCGGCCATGCCAAAAACCAACAGATAGAGAGTCATGAGCAACATACCTTGCTGGGCCGCCATATCGCGCAGGGCAAAATAAACCAGCACCGAAACGGCCATGCCCACGCTGGCAAAAATAATGCGCCGCCATGCACCACGGCGGTTAAATTCACCTGAGAAAAGCACCGCCAACACAAACATGGGCAACGCTACTGAGAAGGCAGGCCATGTAAGCCGCTGGTGAATTTCTGCGCGATTGGCGGCAATTTGCTTTGGGGTCAGCCCCTCAGTTTTAAACAAATTGCCGAAGCTCATTTCCTCCGGCACGGGCTTATATTTTGCCTGATGGCCATAGAACGCAATATCAATCGCGTAATCATCGAAGGCCAACCAACTGACTCGGCCAGCACGCAATTCTTGGCGCACACCATGCTGCAAATAAAAACGTGGACCACTAGCGCCCTGCTCCATGCGCCCACGATCGGCCAGCATGGTGATGGTTTGTTTGGGGTCGCGGCTGTCATGCAGCAAAATGCCCGAGAGATTGTTTTTATCATCGCGTTCGCGCACAAACACCGTCACCCCGTCGATGGGGTTATTGAACACGTCTTCCTCAAGCAGTACCGAGGCATATTTATCCCGGAAAAAAACACGAATATCGCGGAAATGCGCATTAGCCAATGGCGCCAGATAAATCGCCAGCACATAACAAAGTGCCGCACAGGCAAGCCCCATCATCAGCGAGGGTTTGGCCAGCTGCCATTTGCTGACACCCACGGCATTCAACACAATCAGCTCGCTCTCCACCGTCAGCCGGTTGTAGGTATAAATGACCGCAACGCCGAGCGAAACGGGAATAAGCATCAGCAGCAGCTGCGGCAGCATCAGGCCGGTGAGGTATAAAAAATCGCCCACCCCAAGGCCACGATTGAGCATAAACTCCAGAAAGCGCAGCACCTGCGTCAACCAGACAATGCTGGTTAAACTCACCGTAATCAACACCGTGGGCCACAGCAGGTGCGAGAAGAGATACCGTTCGTACTGACGCATGGGAAGTTTATAGGGTGTGTCGTCCCCTCACGCAACGAATAGTGACGCGTCATACACCGCGGATGAATGGTTGATTCGGGCGCAGAAATTGGCTAACCCTCGTGCTAATCATTTGCCATTCACCTGAACACCGAGGTTCTTCATGATTACCCTTTCATTTGCCACTGCCCGCGCTGCTGCTAAACCCGCTACGGCCCTTGCCATTCTGGTGGCGGAAGATCTGGCCATCGCCGCCAAGGCCGAGCTGGGAAATGCCTATGCCTATGTGGCGCAATCCATCGAAGCGGCGCAGTTCAAAGGCAAAAAAGGCGAAACCCTCACGCTTTTGAACCCACACAAAACCCCAAGCCACATTCTGGTGGTGGGCATTGGCGAAGTGAAATCGGTTAAAAAACTGACGATGGAAGAAGCCGGCGCGAACATTGTAGCCGCCGCGTTAACCGCAAAAGTCACCCATGTGGAAGTGCTGGCAAATGTTAGCAAAACCATCAAGGTGGATGCGGCCGATGTGGCTTCCCACCTTGCTTCGGGCGCCAAATTACGTGCCTACAATTTCGATAAATACCGTACCAAAATTAAGCCCGAAGATAAGCCAAAATTGAAATCGGTCACGGTTGTTTCCTCCGTCGCGGAAAAGGCCAAAAAAACCTTCGCGCCACTGGCCGCCATTGCGGAATCGGTCGCCTTCGCGCGTGACCTCATCACCGAACCTGCGAACGTGCTCTACCCCGAAACTTACGCCGCGGAAGTGCGCAAGCTAAGCAAGCTGGGCCTGAAGGTGGAAGTGCTGGGCGAAGCGGAAATGAAAAAACTGGGCATGGGCAGCTTGCTGTGCGTGGGCCAGGGTTCCGTGAAAGAATCAAAACTGGTGGTGATGCAATGGTATAACGGTAAAAAAACCCAAAAACCCGTCGCGTTCGTGGGTAAAGGCGTCACGTTCGACACCGGCGGCATCAGCATTAAACCCGCCAATGGCATGGAAGACATGAAATATGACATGGGCGGCTCGGCCGCCGTGGTGGGCACCATGCGCGCCCTTGCAGCACGCGGCGCCAAAGTCAACGCCGTGGGCATTATTGGCCTGGTTGAAAACATGCCCGATGGCAACGCCGTGCGCCCCGGCGACGTGGTGACCAGCATGTCGGGCCAAACCATCGAAGTGCTGAACACCGACGCCGAAGGCCGCCTGGTGCTGGCCGATGCGCTGTGGTACACACAGAACCGTTTCAAGCCCCAGGCGATTGTTGATTTGGCGACGCTCACCGGCGCCATTGTCAGCGCGCTGGGTTCGTTCCGCGCCGGGCTTTTCAGCAATGATGATAAAATCTCCACCACGCTTTCTGCCTCGGCCGACCGCACCGGTGAACGCGTTTGGCGCATGCCCATGGGTGCTGAATATGACGCCCTAATCAACTGCGACATCGCCGACATGAAAAACATCAGCGAGGGCCGCGAGGCAGGTTCCACCACCGCCGCGCAATTCCTGCAGCGCTTCGTGAACGATGTGCCGTGGATTCACCTCGATATTGCGGGCGTGGCATGGGCGCACAAACCCACCCTCACCCCACTGGCCCCCAAGGGCGCGGTGGGCTGGGGCATTCGCCTGCTGAACGATTGGGTTGCCGAGAATTATGAGGGGTAGATGAATGCGCGAGCATTCGTACTATGTGTATATGCTGACCAACACAAAGAATGCGGTGCTATATACGGGCGTTACCAATAATATAGCGCGCCGACTCGCTGAACATCGCACGCAGAAGATTGCTGGTTTTACTAAGAAATATAATCTTTGGAAGCTCGTTTATGTTGAAGCGACAAGTGACGTGACCGCCGCCATTACACGTGAAAAGCAAATCAAAGGTTGGTTGCGCAGTAAAAAAAATGCTCTGATTGAATCCGTCAATCCCGATTGCCGTGATCTTGCTGCCACCTATGGTCTAGCGGCATATACTTGTCATCCTGAGCAAAGCGAAGGATCTCATGCCACCACTTCACCAGATTCTTCGCTGCGCTCAGAATGACAAGCACAACGGTTCAGTTCTATCACCTGCTTTCCACCTCG
>CANEUT010000008.1 GCA_947441895.1 Rickettsiales bacterium
ATAGCGGTTATGCCGCAAAAGCGGTGGCCCTTGTTGAGCCGCATCTGGATATGCTGCAGCGTGAGGCTGAGCTTGTTGTTGCCTATGTAAACGCCAACATTACCGCTGGCCGCAGCGACCACGCCTATGCCATTTTGCAGAAAATCGATGAAGCCGGTAAAATGGTGCCGCAGCTTTATCCAGCCTATCTGGAGCTGGCCATCAAGCGCGAAGATATTCCCTCCGCGCAAACCATCGTCAACAAACTCGATACGAATGCTTTTAACGAAGAGCAGGCCCTCAACATTATTGAGTTGGCCCGCGCCAATAATGCAACCCCCGTGCTCGATGCGCTGCTGGTTCGCTTTAGTGATGCCACGGTGCTGGAAGGCAAGCCAGTGCTGCCAGCTGTGATTGCCATTCTTGGTAATCACAAAGACCAAGACGCCAGAATCGATGCCGCACTCAAAATACAACTCTCTTCCACCCAGCGCATTCGCCTTGCAGAATCATGCGCACGGGCAAAAAAGTCGGCCTGTTTTAATACCATCCTCACCCAGTTTCCCGCGATGGACCAAATGTCGCCGGCTCAGGTGGCGGAATATGCCCAACTCTTCATTATTGCCGACCGCGCCAAAGAACTGGTCGACCCTGTTGGCTATCAAGCCATTCAGCCCAATGCTCATGCCGATATACAAACTGCCCACCGTCGCCTTGCCGCCGCTGCCGGTCGCTATGATGTGCTCAAGCCTTGGTTGGCCGCCAATGCCAACAATGTTCCCGTGCAGCAATTGCAGGAAATTTTCTATCTGGCGAATGATCGTCGCCACGGCGATATTGCCGCCGATGTGGCCGAACGGCTTTATGCCCGCGACCCATCGCCCATGAACCGCAACATTATGGTCTCGGCGTATTTGAATGCCGAACAGCTTGAGAAAGCCATTGAGTTATTGCGCGTTCAAGTGGCCGAACCAGGGGCCAATGATAGCCTCTACATTAATACCCTCACCAAGCTGGCGCGCAAAAACGCAACCTATCGCAAAGAGCTGACCGCCTATTCCGAAGCCGCGCTAAAAGCGCAGCATGGTGATGCACGTCAACAGCTCAACTATGCTTACGCCCTTATCAATAACGGCGAAAAAAATGCCGTGCTCCCCTACGCTAAGCAATACGCCACCGAGCGCGGCGGCGAGTGGAAAAAAATGCTGGCCCAGCTGACGCAAAAAACCGGCGGCACCGGCGGCACCGCCATACCACAAACCCGCGAACAAATGATTGCCATGGCTGGTTCAAAAACCATCAGCGCCGCCAACAAGCGCCAGATTGCCTTCAACTTGCTGAAGGCTGGCCATAAATCCGATGCAACCGTTATTTTTAAAGAGCTCGCCGCCGACAAAGGGCCGGATTCGCAAGAGATGAAAGACCTGATGTATATGTGGGGCGGCAAACTGACCGCCGACCAGCTTGCCTGGTTGCAGCAACGTTCGGCCAGCGCCAACGCCTATGACAAACCCAAATGGGGCGAGCTGATTGCTAATGGTGCCGATGACAACGGTGTGATGCAATATGTGAGCAGCACTCCTGATGCGCTTTACAACAGCGCGTTGCGTAAAAAATACTTCCGCATTCTGGCCGATACGGGCAGCCGCCAAAATTATGAAACCGCCATGCGCAGCTGGGTGGCCCAAACCACCGATGTGCCTGCCATGATGGATTACGCCACCACCGCCCAAGCCAATGGCTACCGCGAGGCGGCTATCGCTGGCTTCCAACGCGTCATTGCGCTCGACCCAAACAATTCAAAAGCCTTAAGCCAGCTGGCCGCGCTTGATTTCAGCAAGGGCAAATACCGCGAGGCTGACCAGTCGCTCAACCGCTATCTCAGCACTCCGGCAAACCAGGGCACCGCCGATTCAGCGCAAGCCCATTTCTACAAAGCCGAATTGCTGCGCCGCAATGGCAGTCAGCAAGCCGCCATGGCTGAATATAATCAGGTGGTACAAGTTTCGATGCAACAACGCCTCACCGCGCCCGATGCCTTGTCGCGCGTTTACACTGCCCAATTTCATTTGGGCCAGCATGCTCAAGCCAAGGCGGGTTTCAACCAACTGCTCGCCCAACACCCCGATGATAAGTCGCTGCTGGCCGATTATATGGGCATGCTGATCGAGTATAAATACCTCGAAGAAGCCACCAGCGTTGCCAACCACTACGACAAATCATCGCCCTATTATGGCCGTGGGGCATCGCTTAAAGGCAATTCCGCAAACGTGGCTTCGGTCGAGCAGCTAAGTGGTGGCCGCGAAATTCGCATTCGCTTCGATCAGCCGATTGAAGATAAGTCGCCCATCAATCTGAAAGACAGCCAGAAGCTGGCATGGCTGGAACATAGCGAGCTGGGTTATGACAGCGTGACCATTTCAGCCAAGCCAGGCTATGTGGTGCGCTATATTCCCACCGCCCAAGAGCAATTCTCGGTCGTGCCTGCCGCCGCGCCTGAATATTCACCAAAAATCGAGGGGCAGCGTCAGCAAGATTTGCGCCTGCAATTGCTGTATGCGCGCATTGAACAGGAATCGGGCCAGACGGAACGCGCGAAACAACGCCTTGCTGCAGTAGCCCGCTATTATCCGCAAGAGCCTCAATTGCTTACTTCGCAAGCCGGTGTTGAAAGCGCGCAGGGCAACAACGAAGGTGCACTGCAATTGCTGCAACGGGCGCAAGCACTGGCGCCAGAACATGAAGGTTATGCAGGCCTTACTGCGCCTACCGGCGGCCGCCAGGTTGATTTAAAACAATACGTGAAGCTTGACCATGAATATCGCAACTATGGATCGACCGCTGAGAATATTACCACCGCTTCGGCCGTGGTACGCGTTGCGCGCGCGGCGGAAGTAGGCGTCAACCTGATGAATAACTATCTGTCACCCGATAAAACCGATGGTATCATCAACCCGAATACGGGGCGCATCAGCACCGAAGATGCCAACCGCGAAGCAGGCGAAGTGTTTGCGGCCTATTATTTGGATGATGGTTCGCGTGCCCAAGGGTCCATCTTCACCAATTTGAAGACAGCAGGCGCCGGCGCCTATTACACCTTTGCCAATGCCATTGGCCGCACCGAACTGATTGGTGAATACCATAAAACCTACTGGGATTTCCCCGATGCTGCCTATAGCTATGCCACCCGTGACCGCGTGGGGTTGAAGCATTTCGCCAGCCTTGGCAAAACCACCAGCCTTGGGGTGGAAGCCTCGGTTAACAACTATAACACCGACGTGAAAGACAACCTTGTCAATTCGGGCTTGGTGCGTGTGTCGCTGGTGCAAGAGCTGCAAGCGCAAAAAAAAGGCCAGCCATTCCTTGGTATTGGTTATGGGTTTGATGGTGAATATCTGTTCGACAAGCCTGAAAGCCGTACCAGCGCCAGCAGTGGCCTAACCTATCGTCCGCTTAGCTTGGTGAACCGCGAAGTGCATCAGCTGACGGGTATTTACCGCGACGACTGGACCCCAAGCACCCACGCCCTGTTTAGTGCAGGTTGGGTGGGCGATCGCTACTCGGAGGGTAATGGTCCTGTGGCTGAAGGCAGCATCACCCAAGACCTCACAGAAAAGACCGAACTAGGCGTGCGTGGCCGTTATAGCCACATCAGTGCCAATGGCGGCAGTGGCGATGCGGTGAATGTTGGGGCCGATGTAAAAGTGAAATTTTAATGCGCTGTTTTTTAAATAGTGCTGCGAGCGAACAAAAGAACAAAGAAGGTGTGTGATGACTGAGATTGAACATAACCAAAAGCCACAAGCCCGCATTCTGGGCCTGCGCACTTCCGCCCTCATCGAGGCAGTGGGCCTGCTGGCCATTCTTCTGGTGCTGGACGTGGTGCTGTTTCAGGGCAACCGCTTCTGGAGCGCCAACCCTCACCCATTCTGGATTCCGGTGCTGTTGATTGCCGTGCAATATGGCACCAACGAAGGCTTGTTCACGGCAGCGCTGGCCTCTATTTGCTTGCTACTAGGCAACACGCCCCCTCCTGCGGAAGGCATTGGCCACTATGACCATCTCTACAGTATTGCCATTAACCCCATCCTCTGGTTCGTTGGCAGCTGGCTTCTGGGTGAACTGCGCCAGCGTCACATCCGCGAGCGCGACCAGCTGATTCGTGAAGCGTTTGAATCGCGCCAACGCGAAGATCTCATCTCGGACTCGTACAAATTTGTGCGTACCCGCAAAGAATCACTGGAAGTGCAAGTGGCCGGCCAACTGGCCTCCTCCATCGAAGCCTATCGCGCCGCTAAAGCGGTGGAAACGCTGGACCCCAAATCGGTGATGCAGGGCGTTGAAAAGCTGGTGAAATCGGTGCTTGGGCCGCAGAAATTCTCGTTGTCGATTTTTCATGACAACAAACTGACCGCCACTATTTTACATGGCTGGTCGCCCAGCGACACTTTCGCGCAAGAGGTTGATGCGTTCAGCCCGCTTTATCAGGCCGTGGTGGGTCAACAAGAAACGCTGGTGATTGCCAACGAACAACATGAAGTGGCGCTTGATGGCCAAGGCGTCATGGCCGGACCCATTCTGGATGGTGATTCGGGCCGGGTGGTGGGCATGCTGAAGGTTGAGCAGATGGATTTTGTTTCGCTGTCGCTTTCGACCGTGGAAACCTTCCGCGCGCTTTGCGAATGGATTGGCACTGCACTGATTAACGCCCGCAACTACCAGGCCGTCAAGTCAGACGCGATTGTAAACCCTGAGCGTAACGTGCTTACCTATAACTACTTCAAACGCCAAAGTGACTATTTGGCCAAATTGGCGAAGCGCGTTGGGTTTGATTTGTCGATGCTGGTGATCAAACTGAACGACCCCAAAGCCCTGAGCGATACCGACCGCGTGACCGTGGCTCGCCAAATTGGTGAATCCGTCCGATCCGCCTTGCGCAACGTCGATCTGGCGTTTGACTATCAGACCGATGGTGAAGAATATTCCTTGTTACTACCTGCCACCACCCAAGCTGGCGCCTCTATTGTACGCGACAAAATTGCGAAAGACATGGAACGCCATCTGCATGGCAAGCGCGATATCAGCTTCACCTATATTATGAGTGCGCTGCATGAAGTCCGTTAGTCCACAGAAAATCGACTATTACAAATATGTCGATGAGGTGCTCGCGCCGGAAGACGTACACGATGCCAACCGCATTACCGATGCCTCGGCGGCGAATGGTTTTTTTATTGTGTTCGCCATTATTCTTACCATTGCACATGGCTTCAATCTGTATTTGTTTCTTGATACGGGCACGCTTACCCTCATTCCACTCATCATCCATGGCGCCATTGCCGTCGTCACGTTGCTCATCACCTATGCCCAATATAAAAAAGGGCTCAATGTGCAGCATTTGGCCATGCTTGCCATTGTTTCTTCCACCACCGGCATTTTCGGCACCGTGGGTGCGCTCATTGGTTTCTTTAGCACCGCTATATTCAAAAGCCGCGCCCAACATTTCAGCAGCTGGTATGAAAGCATCTTCCCTACCGACCGCCTGAGTGAATCGCAGACTATTTATGATAGCATCATGGAGGGGATCGACGAGAACCCCAAAAACTATGCTGTTATGCCCTTTGCTGATGTAATGCGCCTTGGTTCGGAAGGTCAAAAACGCCGCGCACTGGCTAAAATGACCTCACGCTTCTCGCACCGTTTTGCCAGCGCCTTCCGCATTGCACTGGGTGATGCCAGCAACGGTATTCGCGTGCAGGCCGCCACCGCAGTCGCAAAAATTGAACGTGATTTTGGCTTGAAACTGGAGCGTATTGAACAAGCTCGCACCATGGACCCCAAAAACCCAAACATTACCATGGCGCTGGCAAAATTTTATGATGATTATGCCTTCACCGGTGTGCTTGACCCCGAGCTGGAACGCTTGAACCGTGAACGTGCCATTGGCACCTATAAATCCTACCTCGCGCAAGACCCCAACTCATCGGAAGCATGGGTTGCCATTGGCCGCCTCATGTTCCGCAATAAACAATGGGAAGAAGCTGCCGAGTGGTTCCGCCACGCGCTTGATCGTGGCTGGCGCATGAACACCATGATTCTGTGGTATTTCGAATGCCTGTTCCGCCTTGGCCAGTATCGCGATTTGCGCCGCGCCATGATGGAATATGGCCGCAGCATTGTGAACCAGGAAGAATTGCCGACCAATGTCCGTGAAGCGGTGAATTTGTGGATGGAGGTTGCGTAAATG
This sequence comes from Rickettsiales bacterium, assembly GCA_947441895.1. GTDB lineage: Bacteria > Pseudomonadota > Alphaproteobacteria > Rickettsiales > UBA3002 > QFOX01. The sequence goes on from CANEUT010000008.1 coordinate 6,224, forward strand.
AAAATGGGAATCACTCAAAAAGCCGATATCTGCCTCATTTTGGAAGGCACCTACCCCTACGTTACCGGCGGGGTATCGGGCTGGGCGCATGGTCTCATTAAAGAACAAAGCCACTTAAGCTTTCATCTGTGCGCCATTGTGCCGCGTGAAGCCGAGCTGGAATTAAAATATGACCTGCCCGGCAATGTGATTGGGCTGACCACCATTCGCCTGAATGATTTGCCACCCGGTGCCGATATTACCCCCAATTTAGCCACACGCCTGCACCGTGCGCTGCGTGAACCACTCGCCACCATGACCAGCGCTCACTCCATGGAGCTTTCCAGCCTTAAACTGGTAATGGACCTGCTGCGTGAAGCACGTGCGCCGCTTGGGTCGGAAGCATTGCTCGACCATGAAGCCGCCTGGGCACAAATGCTCCAGCTTTATGAAGCGGGCTTCCCGGATCATTCATTCCTCGATTATTTCTGGTCCTACCGCGCCATTGCGGGCGGCGTTTATTCCATGCTGCTGGCCCCGTTGCCACCGGCTGAAATCTACCATGCCATGTCGACCGGCTATGCAGGCCTGCTGGCCGCACGCGCCAAGGTTGAAACCGGTAAGCCCGTATTCGTGACCGAGCACGGCATATACACCAACGAACGCCGCATTGAGGTGACCGCCGCCGACTGGCTGGAAGCCACAGCCAGCAAGGCGCTCACCATCGATAAACCACACCGCGATCTACGCGATATGTGGATCGACTCGATCAACAATTTCAGCCGCCTGTGCTATCAGGCCAGCGACCGAATCATTACCCTGTTTGCCGGCAACCAAAAATCACAAATCGAAGATGGTGCCGAACAGGCAAAAATGCAGATCATTCCCAACGGGGTTGATATTCGTCGTTTTTCCGGCCTTAAACATCGCCGTCAGGCCACGCCTACTATTGGCCTTATTGGCCGAGTGGTGCCCATTAAAGATGTCAAAACATTCATCCGCGCCGTGGGGCTTTTGCGCCAAAGCGCACCGGATTTGAAAGCCTATATTATTGGCCCCACCGACGAGGACCATGACTATTATTTGGAATGTATTAACCTGGTACAATTGCTTGGGCTCGACCAAACCATCACCTTCACCGGCCAAGCCAAGGTCGATGAATATATTCCGCTGCTCGATGTGCTGGTGCTGACCAGTATTTCTGAAGCGCAACCACTGGTCATTTTAGAAGCAGGGGCAGCGGGCATTCCCATTGTAGCGACAGACGTTGGCGCCTGCCGTGAAATTATTGAAGGTGCCGTGGGCGAAGAACCCCAACTGGGTCTTGCCGGTGTGGTAACGCCACTCGCCAGCCCTGCCTCCACCGCCGATGCTATTTTCAGCCTGCTAAGCGATAACGAATTGTATGAGGCCGCAAGCCGCACCATCAGCAGTCGCGTGGCCACCTATTACAACGAGAGCATTCAGCAACAGGCATATCGTAACTTATATGCGCAATATCTGCGCAGAGCCGCATAGAGGAACCCCATGGCCGGTATTGGATTTGAACTAAACAAACTAGCGCGCCGCGACGACTTAATAGGCGTGGCTGGAGCCTACTTGCATTCGGCGTTTGCCATTGCTGGTCCTTGGTTATTCACGGTGATTGCGTTGGCCCTCACCACCTATTTGTATGGCAATACCGATTCCGCCGAGATGATGAATTTCCGTGGCGTCATTGTTTACAACTTCTCATTCTCACTCGCGCTTTCAGCTCCCGTCTACATGATTATGACGCGCTATCTGGCCGACCAAATCCACGTGAAAAACGTGACCACCACCCCCACCGTCATGCTGGAAAGCCTGATGATGGTCTTCGCATCCAACATTGCGCTCGCCATTTTCTTCTATGGATTTTATTTCGACATGCCCCTGCCGCTGCGCCTTGCCGCGTTTGCTAACATGTTCCTCATTGCCGGTGTATGGTTGCTTTCGGTGTACCTCACCGCGCTGAAAGATTTCTCGGCCGTGACCTGGACATTTATTATTGGCCTGGCCACCGCTGTCTTCGCCAGCGAATATTTTGGCGGTCACAAGGCAGCGGGTATGCTGGCTGGTTATAATGTGGGTTTGGCCATGATTGTGTTCATGCTGGCCGCGCGTATTTTTGCCGAATACCCCTACCAAATGAGCCATGATTTTGCCACCCGCCCCTTCTGGAGAAAATATTGGGAACTGGCCGTTGGCGGCTTCTTTTATAACGCCGCACTGTGGATTGATAAATGGATCATGTGGTATGCGCCCGAAGCCACCGAACTGCAAAGCAAAATGCGCTTCTTCCCCGATTATGACTCGGCCATGTTCTTGGCCGCCATGAGCATTCTGCCATCCATCGCCCTGTTCGTTTTCGCCATCGAAACCAACTTCTTCCACCATTATCGCCGCTTCTATGGCAACATTCTGGCCCACGCATCGCTGCGCCGCATTCGCCAGTTCCACAGCAAAATTATGGATGCGATTTTAGAAGGTGGCCGTAACCTGATTGTTCTGCAGGGCGTCATTGCTTTCCTATTCATTCTGCTCGCTCCACAAATCTTCGAGAAGATGAACATGTTCTTTATCCAGCTGGGCATTTTCCGCCTGGGTGTGCTGGGCTCGTTCTTCCAGGTGCTGGTGCTGTTTTCCACCATCATTCTTTCCTACTTTGATTGCAGACGCGCCACGATGTGGATCTACGTCTTCTACTTCGTCGCCAACACGTTACTTACTTTGGTGTTCATGCAGCAGGGCTATGCGTTTTATGGCTATGGCTTCTTCCTTGCCTCGGCACTCACCTTCCTGGTGGCGGCAACCGTGCTTTTTGCCCATGTGCGCAAGCTGCCCTATCATGCGTTTATCACCAACAACAACTCGGTGAAATTGCCGCATATGGACCCCACCAGCGATCACTTCGCGCAAAAAGACGGCAATACCATGGGCGTTGACCGTACCAGTGTGTTGAATGCCTAATAAAGGGTTTAGATGCGCTATTAGCTGCGCCGCAACAAGGAATTGTCATGAACTTTTCACATTTATCGCACGCGATTTTGCTACAGTGAAGATATGGTTGAGCACGCAACAGGTGTAACGGCAGACGGGCGGATCGTTGAGAATCCCAAAGATCCGCGACTGGATCAAGATCGCATTATCCCACTTTCACAAGAAGTGTCTCATCACTTCGCAGAAGCGATGACTGGCGTTTTCGCGTCGGAAAAAGGTAAGACATTTCTTGATCACACCCACTATAGAGAAGCGTTGGCGGCATCAATAAACGCCGAACCTCACTTTCCTTTTGTCGCCGTTGTAATCGATCAAAAGCTCGAAATGCACTCCAAGCTCGATAAATCGGACAGCCCGCCTGTGCTTAAAGATATCACCGATGGCATAACATGTGTCTATGATCGATTTGTTAGGACTACCAGTCTTGAAGACCAAGCTGCTAAATTCGCCTTGATTATGCTTTTCCAAAAGCCAGCCTATGATGCGTATATTGAAGCTGGTCTGGATACGGGTGCCCACACTAAATATGTTGTGCGCGGCTGATAGAGTGCCTTTTCCTTACACACCGTTTAAAAAAGCACTCTGTAACAATCCGCTATAAAGTTTTTACTTTACAACATCGTCTTCGGTGTATAATTGGATCCGGCCGCAAATCCCATGGCGTGTAGAGATCCCTAGAGGGGTAGGTTCAAAAGAACCGATCCAGCAAGGTGACCTTGGCACACCCTGTCATAAATCCGTCGCAAGGTTTGCTGGTGCGTTTGGTTAACGTACTAATGAGGGTTTATGACATGCGAAGCTACATTTCGACCGATTCCGCTGTAAAGCATTTACGGCCTGAACAAGCTGTTTTTATCTATCGTCCCCATGCGCTGAAACGCGCAGCCGATTTCTTTTTGTCGCGCTTTCGGGGCAACGTGCTCTATGCCGTTAAAACCAATCCCGATGAACATGTTCTAAAGGATTTGTGGGCGGCAGGCGTGCGCCGCTTCGACGTGGCCAGTTTGCACGAGGTTGCCATGGTGCGCGGCCTGTTCCCTGAGGCAGAGCTGTTCTTCATGCACACCATTAAATCGCGTCACGCCATCCGCGCGGCGTACCATACCTATGGCGTGCGTCACTTCTCGCTCGATACCCATGAGGAACTAGAAAAAATCCTCGCGGAAACGGATAACGCCGCCGACCTTGGCCTGCATGTGCGCATCGCCATTCCCAACAGCTACGCGGAACTAGCCCTCACCGGCAAATTCGGCGCCACGCTGGAAACGGCACCGGCACTGCTCACCGCTGTGCGTGCCGTGGCAAGCCGTGCGGGCGTGTGTTTCCATGTCGGTTCGCAATCCATGCACCCCGATGCGTATCGTTTAGCCATTAAACTGGCCAAACAAGTGGTAAAGCAATCGGGCGTGAAGATTGATTCGTTCGACGTGGGTGGTGGTTTCCCATCGATTTACCCGGGCATGACCCCGCCTGATCTGGCTGGCTATTTCAACGCCATTCATGATGCAACGCGTGACTTGGTGAAGCAACATGGCTGCGTGCTGATGTGCGAACCCGGCCGTGCGCTGGTGGCGGAATCAGGCTCGGTTATTGTGCGTGTGGAAGCCCGCAAAGGCGACTTCCTTTACCTCAACGACGGCACCTATGGTTCGCTGTTCGATGCGGGCGTGCCCCAGTTCATTTTCCCGGGTCGCTTGCTTAACCGCAGCGGCAGTGACGATGTGAAGGGCTTCAGCTTCTATGGTCCCACCTGCGACACGCTCGACTTCATGAAAGGTCCCTTCATGTTGCCGGCCGATGTAAACGAGGGTGACTATCTGGAAATTGGCCAATTGGGCGCTTATGGGCGCACCATGGCCACCCGTTTCAACGGGTTTTCCATCGCCAACCAGGTGGTTGCTGTGAAAGATGAGCCGCTGATGAGCCTTTACGCCCCCGAGCAGCCCGAGCGCGACAACATTCTTGTTGCCCGCGTGGCCAACGGCTAACCCACGCACGACGACGAGGCCCCTCAGGCCAACGCGGTAATCCACCTTTTTACTTGGCAAAGATGGATTGCTTCGCTATGCGCTCGCAATGACAAATATGGAGAGAAAAATGACTGCCGCCCCAAAAGCCAAAAGCAATGCCAAAGCCGAACTGCTGAGCAAAACCGTCGAGCATATCGACATCACCAGCTTCGATGCTAGGCCTATCATCGATGGGATGGAGAATATGAGCTTTACCAGCCGCGATTTGGCACGCGCCACCCGCATCTATAACCAAATGCTGGCCGATAAAGACTGCTCCATCATCCTCACCGTGGCGGGCAGCACCAGTGCAGGCGGCTGCATGAAGCTTTATGCTGACCTCATTCGCTTCAACATGGTGGATGCCATTGTAGCCACCGGCGCCACCGTGGTGGATATGGATTTCTTCGAAGCGCTGGGCTTCAAACATTATCAAGGTTCGGCTTCGGGCCAAGATGACAAATTCCTGCGCGATTTATACATCGATCGCATTTACGATACCTATATCGATGAAGAAGAGCTGCAAGCCTGCGACCACACCATCCTCGATATTGCCAACTCGCTGGAGCCACGCGCTTACAGCAGCCGCGAATTCATCCGCGAAATGGGCAAGTGGCTGGCCGCTGGCAATGCCAAGAAAAAAGACTCGCTCATCCAGCTGGCTTACGAAAATGATGTGCCGATTTTCTGCCCCGCCTTCGTGGATAGCTCGGCCGGGTTTGGCTTGGTGAAACACCAGGTGGAAAATCCGAAAAAGCACATGGTGCTCGACGCCATTGCCGACTTCCGCGAACTGACGGATGTGAAAATTAAAGCTGGCACCACCGGCCTGCTGATGATTGGCGGCGGCGTGCCGAAGAACTTCACGCAAGACACCGTTGTCTGCGCCGAAATTCTGGGCCACGAAGACGTGCAAATGCACAAATACGCCATTCAGCTGACCATCGCCGACGTGCGCGACGGCGCCTGCTCATCCTCCACCCTGAAAGAAGCATGTTCGTGGGGCAAGGTTGATACCGCGCTGGAGCAAATGGTGTTCGCGGAAGCGGGTAGCGTGTTGCCACTCATGGTGAGCGATGCCTACCACCGTGGCCACTGGAAAAACCGTACCCGTCACGGCTACGCCAAGCTGTTTGCTTAAAAGAAATTAGCTCCTGTAGATTCGGTGCGTAGCGCTTTATGGCGCGAGCCGCGAAGCGCGGGGGTAAGCGATAGCGTAGGGGGCTGAGGCCCCCTATAAAAACTATATTTATTGCACTGCACTACAAGCTTGTAAAATCGCTAGCCATTGGCTTCGCCGCTGCTATGGTGGCGCGCGTTTTACGCCCCCTCGCAAAAGGAAGTTCCATGGCTGGTGCCGACGTTAAAGAATTCACCGTGTTCGGTTTAAAAATGTGGCAACAGGTGGTTCTCTGCCTGTTTCTGGGTATTATCACCGGTTTTGTACTGCATGAAGATGCGGCCCGTTTCAAAGTGCTGGGCACCGTGTTCATCAACCTCATTAAAATGGTGGTGGTGCCGCTGGTATTTTTGGCGCTGGTGTCGGGCATCACCAGCATGGGTGATGGCGCAAACTTCAAGCGCGTTGGCCTCAAAGGCGTGGGCACTTATTTATTCACGGCCATCATTGCCGTGATTATCGGCCTGGCGGCGGGCACAATTTTTCAGCCCGGTGCTGGCCTGCATGTCAACATCAACGAGTTTGCAACCGCCGCCCCAACCCCGGGTAATGCACCGCCCATGGGCGTCAGTGATTTTCTACTCAGCCTTATTCCCACCAATGTTTTTCAAGCCTTTGCCGAAGGGCACCTGCTACAGGTGATTGTGTTTTCGGTCATGTTTGGCACCACCATGAACATGATGGGTGAAAAATCAGCCCGCGCCCGTCAGGTGCTGCATGATTTCAGCGCCATTGTTTTCAAAATGATTGAATATATTGTGCGTCTGGCACCACTGGCGGTGTTCGGTTTCATGGCCTGGTCGGTTGGCACGCAAGGCGCCGAAATCATTAAAATTCTGGTGAAGCTGGTGGTTGCTGTGCTTGCTGCCTGCGCCTTCCAATATGCCCTGTTTGGTGTGATGATTGCCGCTGTGGCGCGCGTCAACCCCTTTGTGTTCTACCGCAAGCTGGCCACCACGCAGCTGATGGCTTTCTCTACCTCTTCCTCGAAAGCCACGCTGACCACCGCCATGCGCGAGTGTGAAACGAAGCTGGGTGTTTCCAGCCAGTCCACCCAGTTTCTGTTGCCGCTGGGCGCATGTATTAACATGGATGGCACCGCCATTTACCTTGGCATCTGCGCCTTGTTCTTCGCCCAGTTCTTTGGGGTTGAGTTGCAAACGGCCGACTATGCCATGCTACTGCTCACCTGCACCCTTGGCTCCATCGGCGCGGCGGGCATTCCTTCCGGCTCCATCATCTTCATGGGCATGGTGCTGCATTCGGTGGGGCTGCCCATTGAAGGTATTGGTCTGCTGCTTGGGGTTGATCGTGTGCTCGACATGGTGCGCACCACCATCAACATCACCGGTGATTGCGCCATCACCCTCATTGTCGATGCCACCGAAGACACCCTCAACAAAGAAGTATATTACAGCCGATGAAATTTCCCTTTCAAATCTTCCGCACCGTTCCCAACTTCGATTTCATTGGTTATCGTAAGGCGGGTTTTGCCGTTACCATCATCGGCATTATCGCCACCTTCATTTCATTGGCGACGCAGGGGCTAAACTTCGGCATCGACTTTTCGGGCGGTGTGGTGATGGAAGTGAAAACCGACCGCACGGCGGATCTGATTCAAATGCGCAACCTGCTGGAAAAACAACCGGCCACCGCCAATGCCAGCCTGCAATCGGTCGGCACCGAAGGCAATCAGGTGATGATTCGCTTAAAGCCCGTGGGTGATGCCAGCCAAAGCCAAGCGGCCCAATCCGTGCGCGCCACACTGGAAGCGGGTTATGGTGCCCATGTTGATTATCTGCGGGTTGATTATGTGGGCCCACAAGTGGGTGACGAGCTGATTCGCGGTTCGTTCATGGCACTCGGTCTGGCCATGGTTGCCATGATGTTTTATTTATGGTTCCGCTTTGAATGGCAATATGGCGTGGGCGGCATTCTCGCCCTCATCCATGACGCGGTTCTTGTGTTCGGGTTCTATTCAGTCACCCAAATCGAGTTTAACCTTACGTCGGTGGCGGCGCTGCTCACCGTCATCGGCTATTCCATCAATGACTCGGTGGTGATTTATGACCGCGTGCGCGAAGATCTGCGTAAATTCAAAGTACGGCCCGTGGCCGACGTCATTAACCTGGCGGTGAATGAAACCCTAGCACGCACCTTCCTCACCGGCGGCACGGTGCTGATGGCACTTTTGGGGCTTGTCACTTTTGGTGGTGACGTGCTGTTTGGTTTTTCCGCCGCCATGATTTTTGGCGTGATTGTCGGCACCTATTCCTCGATTTATGTTTCGTCGACCATTCTTGTTTACATGAACTTACGTCGTTCCGAATTAGCTACCACCAACTAAGGAGAAGTTTTTATGTTGTTACGTCGCTCATTAATTCTTGCCACCTGCTTACTCGCCACCGCCTGTGCCGACAGCAAGTTCCCCTATGAACCGCAATTTGCCAGCACCGATGATGTTTCGGTAGCCGCCCTGCCAACACCCCCCGCCGCTGATTCGAAAAAATTCAAAAACGAACTGGATCAGATTGTGGCGTTGCAGAAAAAATTGACCCAGAAAGAGAAAAATACCATTGCCGAAGAAGGCCCGGTTGTTCCAGAAATGATTGTTTTGCCAGTCCTTGGTAAAAACTATTCCGAAGCTAAATATCCAGCACTTTACACGCTGCTGCGTCATGCGGGTTCCGACAGCTGGCGCATCAGCGATGCCGCAAAAGACTATTGGAAAGCACCGCGTCCCTTCCATGTCGATAGCCGCATTCAGCCCTATGCCGAACCACTGAAAAGCTATGGCTACCCAAGTGGTCACACCACCACCGGCCATGTGTGGGCAGGCGTGCTGAGCGATATTTTCCCTGCCAAAAAAGCCGCCTTCACCAAACGTGCTGGCCAAATTGCCCAGCACCGCGTCAGTGGTGGTCTGCATTTCCCCTATGATGTTGCAGGTGGCAAAACCCTTGCCGCAACCATTGTGGCAAAGCTGAAAACCAACCCAGACTATCAACGCGAACTGGCTGCGGCCAAAGCCGAAGTGAAATCACCCGCTGTTAAGAGTCAAAAAATGGCCGGTGGCGGCGTTGCCGCGTGCGATCGTTATGTACGTTCTGTAAACGGCGGCACCACCAATGTCATGCAAGCCGGTGGCTGCTAACCAGACGAGAAAAGCGTTTTAATGAGAGCCCCCACCCGCTGCAAAAGTTGGTGGGGGTTTTTTATTGCCCAGTCATTTTTAGAGATTTGCTTACCTAAAAATAACCCACCCCTGTCATCCCGACGAAGGTCGGGATCCATGTTTTTAATCGAGCGCTATCAACGAAATAGATTCCGGCCTGCGCCGGAATGACTCGCGTCTTTTTATATCCTTATAATCAAGCCGCCGCGCTGCCATTGCTCAGCAAATTCGCCTCAGCCGTTTTTAAGTTGGCCAGCGCGGCCACCAGCTGCTCTTTCTCGCAGCAGAAGGAAATGCGCACATGCCAATCACGCGAAGCGGCGGGCGATGCTTGCTGCGTGGCGGTGGCGGGCGCATAGAACGGCGTGCCGGGCACACCACACACACCGGCCACATTCACTAAATACCGCATCATGGCGGCGGGCGAATCAATCACGTAAGCCGCGCCGGTTTCCGAATGTTCGGCCGCCACGGTTTTGCCAGAAAGGCCAGCAAAATTCACCCAGCCATAAATGGTGCCGCGCGGGGCATTCACTTCGGCATAGCGAAGCGCCGCAATACCATCGATCAGCAGCGCGCGTTTTTCAAGCAGCAGACCAACCGTGCGGGTGATAAAATCATCGCCATAGAGCAGCGCCGCTTGCGCTTTCATCTGATCATCCACCCCCATGCCGCCGCCTTTGCTCTCGTTCCATTTCTTGAGCGATGACAGCGCTTCTTTATGATTCGTCACCACAAAACCCACACGCAAGCCCGCAAGCCCATATTCTTTCGACACGGTGCGGAAGCACAGCAGGCGGGCTTGCTCGAACAGGGCTTTCTCATGCGGCCCACGTTGCAGCACCGAAGTCACATCATAAGGCGCGCGATCGAACACCAGTTTGCCATAGGGATCATCGCTCGCCACCAGGGTGGTTTTGGTTTCACTCGCCACCACGGCGAAGAAATCTTCGCGTTCATTGCCGGTGTAATTGGCACCCGTGGGGTTGCTGGGCGCGTTGATAAGAATGGCAGCCGGTTCACCATATTTCGCCAGCGCCAGCTTCAAATCAGCAGCGCGCAGAATGCCGTCACCCGTCGCAATCTCGATGATTTTCACACCGGCGGGAAACATATCATAGTTCGTGGGCCAACCCGGCGCCGCCATCAACACCAGCGCCCCCGCTTTCAGGAATGACAGCGCACCATTCAGCGCACCTTTACCGCCCGTGCCCACGCACACATTCGCCGTGGTGGCCGCCATGCCAGTGTCACGCGTGAAGCATTCGGCCGCCGCAGCGCGCAGACTTGGAATGCCCGTGGTAGGCGAATAGGCAAAGCCCGTGGCTGGCAGTTTGAATTTCTCTTGGGTCGCGTTATCGGCCTTGGCGTCGGCACGCAGTTTGGCCACCCAGCCATCCACCTCATCGACCGCAGGCTTGGGGAACAAGTCACCCACCGTGACCACTTCAACCTTTTTGCCACGCGCTTTGGCCGCATCGGCCATGGTGGCGGCGCTCATAGTTGGCGAGTCACGGGTTTCAAGCGGTACAATGAATTCATGTAATGTGGCGGTGGTCATAGATTCCTCGGGTGAGTGGTGATGCACTAGTGCCTAGTGCCTGGTGCCCATTAAAGTCAACTATTGCAGTATGAAAAGCGAGCCGCATGAACCGATGGTCCGGTAATCGTGCGTAGCCTTCCACGGCGAGCCGCGATAGCGAGGGGGTCAGCGCCTTTAGGCGCGAAGGGTGGCGAAACGCCCCCTTCTAAACCGAAACTATCCCTTGACAGTTATCCACAGAACCCATAGAGAGTGCGCCTGAGTTTTTTTGATACTCTTACCATTTGCAGGCTGCATCTAGCATTAATTCGCAGCGTATCTTCCGATACACGATAGTCTAAAGTCTGACTCCGACAGCGTTTGATTCAAGAGTTGCTGACTACTAACAGCACAAATCATCTCACTAAAGCAGGTCATTCCGATCTGTCATAACGCCTATGTCTTAAGGAGACTTTCAATGGCTACTGGTACTGTAAAATGGTTTAACCCAACAAAAGGCTTCGGCTTCATCCAACCTGAATCAGGCGGAGCCGACGTATTCGTTCATATCAGCGCGCTTGAGCGTGCTGGCATCCGTGGCCTGAACGAAGGCCAACGCGTGGAATATGAACTCGCCACCGAAAAAGGCAAAACCTCGGCCGCGAACCTTAAAATCGCCGCTTAGTTTTTTCTAAAAAGCATTGTTGAAGCCGCTTGGGTCAATGACTCAAGCGGTTTTTCCAGCGCTGTTGTTTTTCCTATTTTGTCATTCCTGCGAAAGCAGGAATCTCCTTCCAAGTGGATCCCTGCTTTCGCAGGGATGACAAGACCGAGAAAAACACCATCCACAATCCAGCGATGTTTTGCGCTCGTGTGTTGTGGCTTTGCCGGAATTTATTCGCGGCAATTACACACTACGCGCATGCCCATAAACAACATCAAAGGATCTTCCCGATGGAAAATTTTAACGCCCTCAATTTGCCTGAAACCCTCATGCGTTCGCTGAATGCCATGAGCTTCACCACCCCCACCCCCATTCAAGCCGCCGCCATTCCGCCAGCCCTTGCTGGTTCCGATATTCTGGGCTCGGCACAAACCGGCACCGGTAAAACCGGCGCTTTTGGCATTCCCCTCATTGCAAAACTCCTCAGCAGCCCCCGCGGCAGCGCACTGGTCATGACCCCCACGCGCGAACTGGCCGTGCAGGTTATTACCATGCTGGAGCAACTGCTGGGCGATGACCGCACCATCATGACCGCCCTGCTGATTGGTGGCGAACCCATGCCAAAACAATTCAAGCAGCTGCGTGAACGTCCACGTCTGATTGTGGGCACGCCCGGTCGTATCAATGACCACCTCACCCGTGGCACATTGAAGTTGAACGATGCCAGCTTCCTGGTGCTCGATGAAACCGACCGCATGCTCGACATGGGCTTTGGCATTCAGATCGATCAGATTGTGAAGCACCTGCCAAGCCCCCGCCAAACCCTCATGTTCTCGGCCACTTTGCCGCACAACATTGTGAAAATGTCGGAGAAATACCTCAACAACCCAATCCGCGTGGCTGTGGGCAGTAACAATGCCCCCATCGCCAAAATTGCGCAGGAAAATGTGCGCGTGGCCGAAGCCGATAAATACGCACAGCTGCTGCTGCAACTGCAACAGCGCACCGGATCCATCATCGTGTTCGTGAAAACGAAACACGGCTGTGACCGCATGGCGAAAAAGCTCGCCACCGGCAACCACAGCGCCGAAGCGATTCATGGCGATTTGCGGCAGAACCAGCGCGATAAAGTCATCGCCCAGTTCCGCGCCAGCAAGTTCCGCGTACTGGTGGCTACCGATGTGGCTGCTCGTGGCCTCGATATTCCACATATCGAGCATGTCATCAACTATGACCTGCCCCAATGCGCGGAAGATTACATTCACCGCATTGGCCGCACCGCGCGCGCGGGTGCGGAAGGTGCGGCGGTCAACTTCCTCAGCCCCAGCGATGGCCCAAAATGGCGCGCCATTCAAGAGCTGCTCACCCCCGGCGTGAAGGCCGAGCGTGACGAGTTCTTCAAAGGCGGCAAAGGTAAGCCAAGCGGTGGCCGCAACTATGCGGGCAACAAAAAACGCTTCCGCCCCGCCGGCGCAAGCAAAGGTGGCAACTTCCGCAAAGCCGCTTAGTTTTTGTCAATGAGGGGGGCGAAGTTGCCCCCCTCTAAAAACAGTAAAAGAAAAAGTGAGCTGGGTGAACCAGCCATGAGCCCGCGCCCTCAGACGAGCGTGCGAGCCAACCGACGCGAGGGTTTTGTCAGCAGACAAACCCGAACAAACAAAGATTCATTGAAAATCCCTGCGGTTCTGACCTATAGTGCACTGCACACTATGGGATTTTCCAATGCTTCGCTTTACCGGTACCGAACAGCAGCAGCCCGAAACCCGTCCCGCCCGCAAACGGCGGCAGGATTTTGATGAGATTTATGCGGCGTTTGACCCGAATGTTGCCGCCCTGCAAGCCTCGCGTTGCTCGCAATGCGGCGTGCCATTCTGCCAAGTGCATTGCCCACTTTCCAATAATATTC
>CANEUT010000009.1 GCA_947441895.1 Rickettsiales bacterium
CGTGGGGGCATCATTGGTATTATCGTATCCCCATGCCCCCCTCCTAACCTCCCCCCGGAGGTGGGAGGGATTTCCGTAAACCCCAAAAACTCTAACTGATGAATGGTCACCTGCCGTGGTTGAAGCACCACCTCCTCGCCTGCGCGCGCCATATCATAAGCGCGCTGTCCATTGACCTTTAGCGCGGAAAAAATGGGTGGAAGTTGGCTTATTTCGCCCGTAAATTGCCACAAAATGGCTTTTATTTGCTCATTATTTGGCACATTTGGCGATGTGGCCACCACCTCGCCCTCGGCATCGTCAGTACTGCGCCGTTCGCCAAAAGTTACAGCAAATTCATAGGTTTTCTTGGCATCCATAAGCAGATTCACGCATTTGGTGCCCTCACCCAGCGCGAGGGGCAAAACACCCGTCGCCAGCGGGTCCAGCGTGCCCGCATGGCCAATTTTTTGTGGCTTCAAAAGCCACTTCACTTTGTTGACGGCGGCGGCAGAGGTAATGCCCAGCGGCTTGTTCAGGTTTATCCAGCCGTTGATGGCATTGCCGCGCTTCGCTTTAGCTTTCATCGGACTCTTCAGCGGCACGTTTGGCAATATCGGCCTTCACGCGTTCCGAATTGAGCAGCATGTTGATGCGATTCGCTTCCTCGAATGAAGTATCGAGCTTGAACATGATTTTTGGGCTGGTGCGCAAAATAATGCGGCGGCTAACAAGCCCACGCAGACGCGAAGCATTCTCTTTCAGCGCATTGAGCACCGCTTCTTTATTGCTGCCAGCGAGTGGCATCACATACGCCGTAGCGTTCTTCAAATCGGGGCTGATGCGCACTTCCGAAACGGTGATCGACGCGGTGTCGAGCAGCGGGTGATGGGTTTCGCCCATGGAAAAAATAAGCGCCAGGGCGTTGCGAATTTCTTCGCCCACCCGTAACTGCCGTTGACTCGGCGCCTTGTTGCCGGATTTTTCCACGGCTGCCCCTATTTCCTATGCTTCTTCAGAGTCAGTTTTGGCGGCTTCTGGCTTGCTAGCTTCCACCGTCCGTGCATGCGACGAAATTTCGAAACACTCGATCATATCGCCTGCGCGAATATCTTCGTAGTTTTCAAACGCCATACCGCACTCGAAGCCCGACTTCACTTCTTTCACTTCGTCTTTGAAGCGTTTCAGCGTTTTCAGCGTGCCTTCATGAATCACCACGTTATCGCGCAGCAGACGCACTTTCGCGCCACGCTTCACCACACCTTCGGTAATCATACAGCCGGCCACCTTGCCCGCTTTGGTGATATTAAACACCTCACGAATCTCGGCATAGCCGATGAATTCTTCACGCAATTCTGGCGACAGCAGGCCTGAGAGCGCCGCTTTCACGTCATCAATCACGTTATAGATGATGGAGTAATAGCGAATGGTGACTTTCTGCGCCGCCGCCAGTTCTTTGGCTTTTGGCGTAGCACGCACGTTGAACGCCACCATCATGGCGCCGGTAGCGCCCGCCAGCGTAATATCCGATTCGCTGATGGCACCCACGCCCGAGTGAATGACGCGAATTTTCACTTCATCGCCGTTGAACTTGTTCATGGAACCGATGATGGCTTCCATGGAACCGTGCACGTCGGATTTCACAATCACCGGCAGTTCACGGGCTGAGGTTTTGCCAGCGATAGCAAACAATTGTTCCACCGAACGGGCCGAAGCCACCGACACGCGTTTTTTCTCTTTTTCGCGGCGATATTGAGTAATATCACGCGCGGCTTTTTCGTTCTCTACCACGGCGAATTCATCACCGGCTTCGGGCGGCGCATCAAGCCCCAGCACTTCGACTGGCATGCTTGGACCGGCCGATTGAATTTCCTGACCCTTATCATTCAACAGTGCGCGCACGCGGCCATACGATCCGCCGGCCACAATCAAATCGCCCACATTCAGCGTTCCGCGTTGCACCAGTACCGTGGCCACGGTTCCGCGACCACGATCGACCTTGGCTTCCACCACCGAACCCGAAGCACGACGCTGCGCATTTGCTTTCAGCTCCATCACCTCGGCTTGCAGCAGAATGGTTTCCTGCAATTTATCGAGGTTCATTTTGGCCTTGGCCGAAACTTCCACCACCATGGTGTCGCCACCAAACTCTTCCGGCACCAAGCCAAAATTCATCAAGGCGGTTTTAATGCGGCCCGCGTCGGCGCCCGGCTTATCAATTTTGTTGATGGCCACAATAATGGTAACGCCCGCTGCTTTGGCGTGGGCAATGGCCTCTTCCGTCTGCGGCATGATGCCGTCATCGGCCGCCACGACCAGCACCACAATATCGGTCACTTTTGCCCCGCGCTGACGCATGGCGGTGAAGGCTTCGTGGCCCGGCGTATCGAGGAAGGTAATTTTCTGGCTCGTGTTCATGGTCACCTGATAGGCGCCAATATGCTGGGTAATGCCACCTGCTTCGCCGGCCACCACATCGGTCTGGCGCAGCGCATCGAGCAGCGAGGTTTTTCCGTGATCGACATGGCCCATGATGGTAACCACCGGTGGGCGCGGCTGCATGGATTCATCGGAATCGGTGTCTTGTACCAGATGGTCTTCAACATCCGAATCAAGCACGCGTTTTGCTTTATGGCCAAAGGTTTCCACCAGCAATTCAGCCGTATCGGCATCAATCGCCTGATTCACCGTGGCCATGGTGCCAAGCTTAATCAGCTCACGAATGAGGTCGACGGCGCGTTCGGCCATACGGTTGGAAAGCTCCTGCACCGTAATGACTTCTGGAATTTGCACTTCGCGAACAATTTTTTCCTGTTGGCTGGAAGGCACCACGTGCGATTTTTTCAGCACTTTGGCGCGCTGACGCTTCACCTGCGCCATGGAACGCACGCGAATTTCATCGTCCATGCCCAGCGCCTGAGCAATGGTCAGTTTGCCACCACGTTTATATTCGGCTTCGTCGGTGCGGGCTTTTTTGGCTTTTTCAGCGGCGATTTCCTCTTCGCTTTGGCGCGGTGCGGCAGGCGCACCAAACACGGGGCGGGCTTTTGCGGCAGGCTTCGCCGCAGGCGTTGCCGGACGGTTCGACGGCGCATTGCGCAAGCGCTCAAGGTTGCGCGCCGCAATATCATCCATGGGGGATGAGAAGGATGAACCGGCAGATGATTTTGAAACATCCGCTCCCTGCACGTCATCACTTTCGGCGCCATCATCGTTGTTACGCTCAAAGTTAGTGAAGGTTTCCGGACGCTCATCCTCGGCTTTTTCGGCTTGTTGCAGGGCGCGCAGACGTGCTTCGCGCTCGGCTTGGTTCAGCAACCGCTGCTTGGTAGCGTCCGACGGCTGCGACTGCACTTCCACCATGCCCGTGCCACCACTGGCGAAGGTACGGGTCTTTTTCACTTCCACCGTAACCGTTTTACTGCGGCCGCGTTGGAAGTTCTGTTTCACCTTGCCCGATTCCACCGTTTTGGTGAGTGACAAAGTTTTCGGGCTGCTGAGCTTCAGCGCCTCTTTTTTAGGGGTATTGCCGTTATCGGTCATGCGTTCTTTCCAGTGTCCTTAAAGTCTTGAGGTCGGGCTTATAGAGTAGTTCAGGCGAGAAATAAAGTGAAACGGCGGGCTTCCTCGATAAAAAATGCGGCGGCGGGTCCGTGGGTCACCGCCACATGCACCGCATTCTCGCGGCCAAGCACGGTGGATAATACATCGCGCGGCAGGTTCTGGAAGGTGGGGCCGGTGTAAAAGCTGAGTTTTTTCAGACCATCTTCTCCTGCATCATCGGCATGAATGAGTGCTTCCACCTCGCCCTTTTTGGCCGCGGCTTCCACTTTTTCGAACCCGGTAATCACCTGACCGGCCTTGCGGGCCATGGAAAGCGCCTCGGCCACGCGTTTGGCCAATTGCGCCTCCAGACGGACCAGAAAACCTTCCGGCACAATCACCTGCTCTTTCGCCGCACGCGAAAAAGCGCGTTTGGCAATCGCCTCGGCCACCAGCAGCTTCGACGCGGTGACATAGATGCCCCGCCCGGGCAGCTTGCTGTTCAAATCAGCGACGATTTCGCCCGTGGGCCCCACCACAAAACGTATCAGCTCGCCCTTGGCTTTCGCCTCGCGGGTGATGATGCAGCTGCGCGCGGGTGAGCGGTGCTGGGTGCTGGGTGCTGGGTGCTGGTTTGCCTGACCCTTTCGGGGGCCTTTTTTAATGAATCGATCCGCCACTTTTTCCATCACACCTAGCACCTAGAAACTGGAAATTGGAAATCATCACACCAGCACTGATAGTATTTTTCCCCGTATCTGTCATGCTAGGCTTGTCCCGGCATCCAGCCCAGCCCCACGGCTGGACCCCGGGATAAACCCGGGGTGACAAAAGAGTAATTTTTTTAGCACCTAGAACCTAGGACCTAGCACCATTCCTTACGCTTTCTTGGTGTCGGCCTCGAACCACGACGCGCGTGCTTTCATGATCATGGCTTCCATATCATCGCGGCTGATGCCTGATTTTGGAACATATTCGAAGAATTCATCGGTGGCCAAACCAGCAAAATCATCCACGGTTTTAATGCCGTTTTCAGCCAGTTTCATCACAATGTCGACGTTCAAGCCTTCCAGCTTCACCAGCGCTTCTTCCACGCCCATTTCTTTGAATTTGGCAGCGGTTTCAGCTTCTTTCTGCTTCAAATATTCCTGCGCGCGTGCTTTCAGCTCTTCCGCCACGTTATCATCGAAGCCTTCGATGTTTGCCAAATCTTCAACCGGCACATAACCCACTTCTTCCACGCTGCTGAACCCTTCGGTGACCAGCAAGTGCGCAATCACTTCTTCTACGTTCAGCGCTTCGATGAACAGACCGCTAAGGCGGTTGAATTCCTGCGTGCGACGCTCGGATTCCACTTCCTCGGTCAGAATGTCGATGCTCCAGCCGGTAAGCTGGGCAGCAAGGCGCACGTTCTGGCCACGGCGACCAATGGCGAGCGATAATTGATCATCGGGCACCACCACTTCAATGCGGCCGGTGTCTTCGTCAATCACCACTTTCGATACTTCCGCGCTTGAAAGTGCGTTCACCACGAAGGTTGCAGGATCTTGCGCGAATTCCACAATATCCACCTTCTCGCCTTGCAGTTCCGAAACAACAGCCTGCACGCGGCTACCACGAACACCCACACATGAAAGCACAGGGTTGACCGATGGGTCGTTGCTTTGCACGGCGATTTTGGCGCGCGAACCAGGGTCACGAGCCACGGCTTTAATTTCAATCACGCCATCGTAAATTTCTGGCACTTCCTGCATGAACAATTTGGCCATGAATTCAGGACGGGTGCGGCTGAGGAATACTTGTGGCCCGTTCTTCTCGCGGCGAACATCGAAGATGTAAGCGCGGATACGATCGCCGGGGCGGAAGTTCTCGCGTGGAATCAGCTCGTCTTTACGAATCACGGCTTCAGCGCGGCCAAAATCGACCGTGACGTTGCCATATTCCACGCGCTTCACGGTGCCGTTCACAATTTCACCCACGCGATCTTTGAACTCGTCAAACTGGCGCTCGCGCTCAGCATCTTTCACGCGCTGAACAATCACCTGTTTCGCGGTTTGTGCGGCGACGCGACCGAAATCGATCGGTGGCAACTCATCGCGGACGAAATCACCGATGGCGTTTTTAGGGAATTTCTTTTTCGCTGGCGTCGCCTGAATTTGCTGAACGGCGTTGAACGTTTCCGGATCCACATCATCGGCCACAATTTCGGTGAGGCGGAACAACGAAATGGCGCCGGTTTTCTTATCAATTTCCGCTTTGATGTTATGTTCTGCGCCATATTTTTTACGGCCAGCGATTTCAATGGCGTTTGCCATCGCATCCAGCACGGTGTCGCGGTCGATATTCTTCTCACGGGCCACCGCATCGGCGATTTGCAGCATCTCGGTCGAGCCATGAATTACTTGGTTAACAGCCATTTTAGTCTCCTAAGTAGTGGTCAGTGGCCGGTTGCCAGTGACCAGTTGAATGAATTACAAAAGTTTTTCAGCTTGTCATTCCTGCGAAAGCAGGAATCTCAGGCCGCATGCTACATATGAGCAAATGGCCCTAGATCCCCGCCTTCGCGGGGATGACGATGGATGAGGTTACGATACCTTCTTTTGATGGTGTTTTATGAGCTCGTCCGTCAGCACCAGCTTGGCGGATTGAATGTCGATAAATGGAATAACAAACTCATGATTATCAACGGTGATAATCACGTTGTCGCCCTCAACGGGCTTTAATTTTCCGCTGAAACGCTTGCGGCCTTCGATGGGCAATTGCGTTTCAATTTTGGCCATGTGGCCTGTATATTTGCTGAAATCAGCCAGTTTCACCAGCGGACGATCGATACCGGGCGAGCCCACTTCCAAACGATATTCACCGGGAATGATATCTTCCACATCAAGCACGGCGGAAATTTGACGGCTGATGGCGGCGCATTCATCAAGCGAAATAAGGTCATTAGGCTTCTCAGCCATAATTTGAAGCGTGCGCGATTGCTTGCCGTCGGTCATTTTCACCAACACAAGTTCAAACCCCATCGCCGTGACGGAGGGGGTAATCAGCGCTTCAATTTGTTCAGCCAAACTTTGCACAGACTTCGTCTGCCTTTCTTTTTTACGCAGGGCAATTCTAACTGCATGCGAGCCGGGCGAGCGAGCCATCAGCCCGCGGTAGCGGCGCGCAGCGCCGTCAGTAGACGGCTAGCGAAGCAAATCAAAATTTCCCAATAAAAAAGGCGGCTTGTTGGCCACCTCTTCCGCGAGTGTATCAATATTGTTGAGGTGTTTTTATGCCATGGGCAGAAATAAATCAACAAAAATAGGCAATTATTTACGCACACACTCAAAAAACAGCGGCAAACGCCCCTGTTCAGTGGTTTTGCGCTGATATTTGGTTTGGGTCCAGTCAGCCGGTGGCGTGTTCCAATCGGCCTGTTCTTTGGCTGTCCATTCATAATCATCGCTGGCCAGCAACACCTCCAGCATCCACACGGAATAATCCACATGATCGGTGGCCAGCAGCAAACGGCCGCCTTTTTTATGGACGCGCGCCAGCATTTTCAGCGTTTCGGCATTCACCAACCGGCGCTTATTGTGGCGGGCTTTGGGCCATGGGTCGGGGAACAGGATGAACACACTCTCGAGTGATGCATCGGGCAGCGCCTCAATAATCAAACGCGCATCACCCGCATAGAGGCGAATGTTTTTGATATTGTGCTGGTCGATGCCCGTAAGCAGCTTGGCGACACCGTTGATATAGGGCTCGCAACCAATGAAACTGATGTGTGGATTGTGGATGGCCTGCGCCTGTAAATGTTCGCCGCCACCAAAACCAATTTCAAGCGCCACCTGCGCGCCAAGCCCAGCCAACGGCTGATCGAGATTTACTGCCAATGTTGGCAGCAAATCATCGATCAACCCTTGTTGGTAGGGACGTAAGCTCCGGCCGCGATTGCGACCGAATGAAGAGAGATATGAGCGCGTTTCCATCATCATCGTCATGCTGAACTTGTTTCAGCATCCATCACAAGAAAGATGGATCCCGGATCAAGTCCGGGATGACAAGTACTCTCAGGCCGCGGCACTGACCTTGAACTCACGACGCAGCGCATCGACGAGGTCAAGTTTCTCCCAGCTGAAGCTACCATCGGCACCGGCTTCACGGCCAAAGTGACCATAGCTTGCGCTCTTCTGATAGATTGGACGGTTGAGGTTCAGGTGCGTGCGAATGCCACGTGGGGTGAGGTTCACCAAGCTACGCAGCACGGCTTCCAGTTTCTCGTGATCAACGCCAACTGCGTCATGCGTGTTCACATAGAACGACACAGGCTCAGAAACGCCGATTGCATAGGAAAGCTGAATGGTGCAGCTGTCGGCAATGCCAGCAGCCACAACGTTTTTCGCAAGGTAACGCGCCACGTAAGCAGCCGAACGGTCTACTTTTGTGGGATCTTTACCCGAGAATGCTCCGCCGCCGTGCGGTGCTGCACCGCCGTAAGTATCCACGATGATTTTACGACCGGTCAGACCGGCATCGCCATCGGGACCACCGATGATGAACTGGCCCGTTGGGTTCACGAAGAATTGTGCTTCTTCTGGGAACCAGCCAGCAGGCAGAACCGACTTCACCACTTCGCGCACGATTTCGCGGATTTCAGCTTGGGTAATATCAGGTGCGTGCTGGGTTGAAACCACCACCGATTTCGCACGTACTGGTTTGCCATCCACATATTCCAGGCTCACTTGGCTTTTTGCATCGGGGCGCAGTTTGGCAAATTTGCCCGAACGACGGCCTTCCGACAGCGCCTGCAGAATGCGGTGCGAGTAGTACAGCGTCGCCGGCATGAGGTCTGGGGTTTCGCGGCAAGCATAACCAAACATAATGCCTTGGTCGCCTGCGCCTTCGTCTTTCGTTTCACCGGCATCAACACCGCGAGCAATATCGGCCGATTGTTGGTGAACATAGCTGGTGAATGCAAGGTTCTTCCAGTGGAAGCCGTCTTGTTCGTAGCCGATATCTTTCACCACTTTACGAACGATTTCTTCCATTTTCGCTGCCGTTACGCCCGGCGCGCCGCTGGTTTCACCGGCAATCACGATTTGGTTGGTGCTGGCCAGCGTTTCAAACGCGCAACGTGCTTCTGGGTTTTCTGCCAAGCATGCATCTACAATGGCGTCCGAAATTTGGTCACAAATTTTATCGGGGTGGCCTTCGGATACCGATTCGCTGGTAAAAATATAGTGGCCCCTGTCTTTTCCTACTGACTTGATCACGTCTCACACTCCTACTTTGTTATAAGCAGGTGAACGAATTTCAAGCGTGGCAGCCCTCTATGTTCGCTTAGACCGGTTTTGGAAACTCTAAAAAGAGCCTCTAAAAAAGGGGTGGCCGCCAAGCATTAAAATGCCCACCAAGAGCGCTTTCATTAATCTTATTTAAAAAAACGTCAAGCGGATTAAGAATTAAGCCGACTCTTTTTTCGCAGGCTTATCGCTAGCACCATCTTCGGCGGCCATGGCTTTAATCAGCTCAACAATGCGCTTACGCACGGATGGGTTTTTAATGCGATAATAAGCCCGCATCACTTCCATGGTTTCACGATTGTTTACTTTTTCGTGCTCAAAGCCAGCGGCATTGGGCTCAGCCATCGTAAGCGCGGATCCATCATCCACCGCATAGTCACCATAGCCTTCAAAAAAATAGGAGACTTGAACACCCAGTGAGCGAGCAAAATCATACAAGCGACTAGCACCCATACGGTTAATGCCGCGTTCATATTTTTGGATTTGTTGAAAGGTCACGCCAATTTCTTTCCCAACCGATTCCTGGCTGAGGCCAAGAATAGTGCGCTTCAAACGCAACCGGCGTCCAACGTGAATATCAACAGGATGGGGAGTGCTCATAATACCTATACGCGCAGTTGTCTGAGGTAGTGCAACCAATATAAAAATAAGTGCAATCGTTAGCGATATTGCATCAATTACGCAAGAGGGATTAATAATTTATTTATTTTTTGTGAGGGTGAGCTTCATAAAAGCCGCAACCAATAAAAGAGTCGCAGTAAGTATTATTGCCACTGCTACGCCGTGACGCGCATAGAGAGTTGGGGGGGCGGACACGGGCAGTAGGCTATCAATAATGCCCCGCTTATTAAGCTCCAACTCCGCCACAGCTCTGCCATAAGGATCAATCACCGCTGAAATGCCATTATTGGCGGCCCGCACAACGGGTAAGCCTTGCTCAATCGCCCGCATT
This sequence comes from Rickettsiales bacterium, assembly GCA_947441895.1. GTDB lineage: Bacteria > Pseudomonadota > Alphaproteobacteria > Rickettsiales > UBA3002 > QFOX01. Next base: position 9,763 of record CANEUT010000009.1, read on the forward strand.
TGCGCAGCAGCATAATGCTGATAGGGCCCAGTTGCATTACCGTACCACCCATCATTCGTCACATTCAGTAGCCATTGTGGACGCACCTGTTTATCTACTGTTAACCATGGAAAAATAACCTCATAACACACAAGCGGGCTAAACGACGGTATAGTGTCAATAGCAATGGTTTGCGGCCCCGCCCCGCGTGAAAAATCCGTATCGCCGGGGGTTATTTTATCAAGCGGCAGCACATCGCGCAGCGGCATAAACTCGCCAAAAGGCACCAGTTGATGTTTGTCATACGTGGCTCGCACCACGCCTTTACCATCAATGGCGACCATGCTGTTCCACAATTTTAAGGCGGTGCCTTCACCCTCGGCACGCATGGCCCCCGTCAACAACAGCTGATTTGGCAATAGCAGCGCACCAAGCTGCGGCGGCCATGGGCTATCGGCCCGCAGCGTGTAAGGAAATGCCGATTCCGACCAAATCACGACATCGGGCGTGACATCGTTTTCAGTACGCATCATATCGGCATGCAGCTTCAAGGATTCCATTTTACCCTGCGGTGTCCACTTCACTGCTTGCGGAACAGATGGCTGAACGATGCGCAAATGGGTGGCGGTAAAGCTCGTGCTATCGGGCATGCGCCATGCACCATAACCATAAGCGCCACCAAGCAATATTGTGATGATAGCAAATGCAATTTTTCGCTGAGGCAATACCGGCAACACACCCACCAGCACCACCAAAAAGCTGAGGCCGAACACGCCGACGATGGATGCAAGCTGCGCCACGTGAATGGATGCCAGTGCCGTGTAGCCTGCCAAATTCCAAGGAAAACCGAACATGCCCACCGATCGCAAATATTCAATCAGCACCCACAGGGCAGCAAAGCGAAGGATGTTTTTTAATGGTTGATTTGAACGCAACGCATGGAACCACCAACCAAACAACGCGAACCAAATAGCCAACACCGCCGAAAGGCCAAGCACCGAAAATGGATACAGCCAGCCGAATTTTTCAGCATCGACCAGCAACGCATTGGCAATCCAATAGGTTCCGGCCATGGCGTGGCCATAGCCAAAAAAGAATCCGCGCCGCGCTGCTTCACGACCCGTGGGCGCGGCATTCAGCAGGCGATAGAAGAACGGTAATGCCACAAAAACAACCGGCCACACATAAAACGGTGCGAAGGCCGCCATCATCAGCGCGCCCGCCAGATAGCTGGCAAGCCACGCCCGCCAGCCCGAAAGCGGGCTGAGATTATTGAATCTGGTGAATATGGACATTGAGCACCGGCGTTTTGCCCAGTTCTTCGCGAATGGTTTTGCGCATCACATTACGGATGGATTCTTCGAGCTGCTTGCCCTTACCATTTTTCTGATATTTGCTGACGACTTCTGAGATTTGTTTGCACATATCGCTAATCAGCTCGCCATCTTCCTTATCATCTAAACAGCCCGGCGCGCTGATAAGCGCGGGCGATGCCATATCACCATTTTTCTTCAGTACCAGTGACGCAAGACACGTGCCCTCATCGCGAATTTTGCGACGCATGCGAATGACGCTGGAATTGCTATCGATCAGCGATGTGCCGTCGAGCGCTAAATAGCCCCACTCCACCATGCCCACAATACCTGGCTTATCGCCCGTCAGTTGAATGACCACGCCGTTGGTGGGCTCAATCGCGATTGGCACTTGCAGTTCTTTGGCATAGAGCGCGTGCTCATGAATGTGGCGCGCTTCGCCATGCACTGGCACGGCAATTTTTGGCCGCACCAGCTGATACATTTTCTGCAGTTCCATGCGCGCCGGATGACCCGAAACATGCACCACATGATCATTAATAATTTCAGCGCCCATGGTCACCAGCTTATTCACCATCCACCCGATATTCGCTTCGTTGCCGGGAATGGTGCGCGATGAGAAAATGACCGTATCGCCTTTGCTGAGACGAATAACCGGATGTTCACCGCGCGCAATTTTGGCGAGTGCCGCGCGTGATTCGCCCTGACAGCCGGTGCAAATGAGGGTCACTTTGTTGCGTGGCAAATCCATGCCCTGCGCATCGGTGAGGAATGGCCCCATGCCCTGCAGATAGCCTGAATCTTGCGCGGCCGTAATCATGCGCCAGATGGATTTTCCCGCCACCGCCACCGAACGTCCCGCCGCATGCGATGCCTGAATAATGGTCTCAAGCCGCGCAATGTTCGACGAGAAGGTAGTGATGACCGCCCGTTCCGGGCATTCGCGAATAATGTCGGTCAGCGCCACCCGCACATCGGCTTCCGAACCGGACTGGCCTTCCACGAACACGTTGGTGGAATCACACACCATGGCGAGCACGCCTTCGTCGCCATATTTGGCGAGCGTTTTCTCGTCGGTCGTCACGCCAACCATCGGCGCGTCATCCAGCTTCCAATCACCCGTGTGCATCACCGTGCCTTTATCGGTGCGCAACGCCACCGCATGCATTTCGGGAATGGAGTGCGTCACCGGCACCATTTCGAATTTGAACGGCCCAATATCATATTGCTCGCCCGCCTTTACTTCATGCACCTTGGCTTTGCCTTGCAGCCCCTCTTCCGCCAGCTTGTTTTTCAGCACGGCGGCGGTGAATGGCGTGGCATAAATGGGGCAGCCAAGCTCGGGCCACAAATACGACACCGCACCCAAATGATCTTCGTGCGCATGGGTGAGCACCAGCCCCACAATATCTTGCTTGTAGGGGGTGATGGCATCGATATTGGGCACCACAATATCAATCCCCGGCAGGTGATGCCCGGCAAAGCCAATGCCCAAATCGATCATCAGCCATTTGCCCTTATAGCGATAGAGATTGAGGTTCATGCCAATCTCATTCGCGCCACCGAGTGGCACAAACAAAAGCTCGTCATCATATTGCTTGAAATTAATGGCCATTTTTTTTGCTTCTTTCATAAATCATCCGCAATCCTCGGATGGTAAGGTCGGCATCGACCGTGTCGATCAATTTTGTGGCATCGGCATACAGCGGCGCAAGACCGCCGGTGGCAATCACTTTCATGGGTTCACCACGTTCGGCCTTAATGCGGGTGACAATGCCCTCAATCAGCCCGGCATAGCCATAAAAAATGCCCGATTGCATGGCCGCCGTGGTGTTGGTGCCAATCACTTTCTCGGGATGGATAATGGCGATACCATGCAGCTTGGCAGCCGCGCGTTGCAATGCTTCCAGCGACAGATTAATGCCCGGAGCAATCACCCCGCCGGCATATTCACCCTTGCCCGTCACCACATCGAAGGTGGTGGCCGTGCCAAAATCAATGACAATCAATGCGTGTTTATATTCGCTCCACGCCGCAAAAGCATTAATCAAGCGGTCGGCCCCGAGTTCTTTTGGGTTATCGAGCAGAATGGGCATGCCCAGATCGATCTGCCCGCTGGCAATCAGCTGCGGTTCGCATTTCAAATAATGGCGCACAAAACTTTTCACACTAAAATTTGCGTCGGGTACGACAGATGAAATAATGGCCGCCGACACGTCGCCCTCGCTGAACCCGCCGCGCTGCATGAGGGCGAATAGCCACACCGCATATTCATCGGCCGTGCGGTGAATATCGGTGCGAATGCGCCATTCCGCACGCGTTTTTTCGCCGTCGCACAACGCGAAAACAAGGTTGGTATTTCCAATATCAATGGCAAGTAGCATGATTACTCTTTGAAAAAAACATCGCCCGCCGCGATGGCGGTAATAGCGCCACCTTTGGCGCGCAACAACAGCTGGCCCGAGGCATCGATGCCCTCAAACGTGCCTTGATGCTGGCTTTCACCCACAATCACTTCCAGCTTTTTGTTGAGGTGGTGCGCCCGTTTTACCCAATCCGCTTCAATAGACTCGAAGCCTTGATTGGCCCATTGGTCATAGCGGTGAATGAAGTTATGCATGAAACGCGAAAGCACAATTTTAGCACTGATAATTTCGACCCCCGCATCACGCAGGCAGGTGGCCGGAAACATCACATGTTCGGGGAATGAATCGACGTTAATGCCAACGCCCACCGCAACCCACTGGCGATTGCCACCCGATATCTCACGCGTGTTGAATGATTCCAGCAAAATGCCGGCCATTTTTTTGCCGTCGAACAACACATCATTCGGCCATTTGCAGGCAATTTTTTTGGGGTTCTCCACAATGCCTTCAATGGTTTCGGCCGTGGCCAGCGCCGCCACAAACGAAAGTTGGGCGCACAGCGCCAAATCTACCTCGGGGTTCAGCAGCACGGTGACGAACAGATTGCCCTCGGCCGAAACCCATTCACGACCCATGCGCCCGCGTCCGGCGCTTTGGCGCTTGGCCCAAATGACGGCACCATGCGAAGCCCCGCCACCGGCAAGGCGTTTTGCCTCTTCGTTGGTGCTGTCGAGCAAGTCATAAGACAGCAAATGGTAGTCGTTGATTAAGTTGCTAACTGCTTTTTTGGCCATCAACTGAACACTCCTGCAGCGCGGCCAGCCGCGTCAAGTAAGGCTGCAGGATAGAGGAAGAAAAGCGCAGTCACAAGCGCGCAAAGAAGCAGCACCGCCTGACTGAACACGGGCACATAACGCTCTAAGCCAAGCGCTGGCGCATCAAAATACATCACCTTAATGACCTTGAGGTAATAGAACGCTGCCACCACCGAGGTGAGAACACCAACCACTGCCAAACCATAAAGCCCCGATTGAATGGCGCTGAGGAAAATAAAGTATTTTCCGAAGAAGCCCGCGAATGGCGGAATGCCCGCCATGGAGAACATCATGAGCAGCATGAAAAGCGCACCGCGTGGCGAAGTTTTCGACAAACCCGCCAAATCAGAAATTTCTTCTACCTGCTCACCCGCGCGACGCATGAACAGCACAAACCCAAACGTACCCACGCTCATGAATAAATAGAGGGTGAAATAAACCAGCACGCCTTTAATGCCTTCTTGTGTGCCGGTGGCAAGGCCAATGAGCATATAGCCGATGTGCCCAATCGAGCCATAGGCCAGCAGGCGCTTGATGTTGGTTTGGGTGAGCGCACCAAACGCCCCCACCATCATGGATGCAACGGCCACAATGGCCAGAATATTTTGCCAGTCAGGCAGCATGTTGGCGAATGGGTCCATGAGCAGGCGAATGAAAATGGCCATGGCACCAATTTTAGGCGCGGTGGCAAACAGCGTGGTCACCGGTGTTGGCGCGCCCTGATACACATCGGGCGTCCACATATGGAAGGGCACCGCCGAAATTTTAAAGCACAGCGCCACCACCAGCATCACCATGCCCACAATGGCACCATAAGCGACAGGAATTTGCACCTCTGGATTGGCGTCAAGCATGTCGACCAGCACCGTGAAGTTCGTGGTGCCCGCATAGCCATAGACCAAGCTGGCGCCAAACAACATGATGCCCGAAGCCAGCGCGCCAAGCACAAAATATTTAATGCCCGCCTCGCTGCTCACCGCATTATCGCGGTCATAGGTCGCCAGCACATACAGCGACAGCGACGACAGTTCGAGCCCCAAATAAAGCGTCATCAAATCATTCGCCGACACCAGCACCATGAGGCCCAGCGTGGAAAGCAGCACCAGAATGGGATATTCAAACTTTTTGTATTTCTCGTGGGCCAGCCAGTCAAAGCTCATGCCCAGCACCAGCGCCGAACTCACCAGAATGATGAATTTTACAAACTGGGTAAAATTATCAATTTCAATTAAATCATTAAACGCCGTTTGGCTTGCCACATCACCCGGCCATACTTGCCATGCGGCATAGGCCATCACGGCAATAGCCATCAGGGTGATGCCACCCGTCGCACGTGGCCCACGAAACGCACCATAGAGTAAAAGCAACAATGCTCCACCCAGAACGGTCAGCTCGGGGTTGAGCAGCGAAAGCTCGGCAAAATCAAAAACAGGCGTCATTGCGGATACTCATGGCTATTCGAGCCGGATGATCCATCACTCGACGAATCGCCCGGCAGGTTGGGTTTCTTTGTTGGCTTCGGTGCGGCGATGTCCGCATTTTCTGATTCCGCCTTCTTCGCAACCGTTTTTGTTTTTGCGGTGTTGGCAGGCAACTCGGCAGGAATTCCCTCTTCTGCCAGATTTTCATCAATAACAGACGATTGTTTAAGCTTCTTCACTTCTGGTGTTGGCTTCTTTTCTTCTGTTTTTGCCAAGACGGGTCGAACACCATCACTCGGTAAGGCAACCTGCACTAACAGTTGCTTCACCGTTGGCGAAATAGATGAAGTAATAGAAGTTGGGTGGACCCCAAGCCAAATGACCCCTACCACCAGCGGAATGAAATAGAGCCATTCACGCGGGGACGCATCCACCATGTGGTTCACGTCGGGGTTGGTGATTTCACCAAACACCACGCGCTTATAAAGCCAAAGCATATAGGCCGCGCCCAGCACCAAGCCAGTGGCCGCCCAGGCCGTTGCCCATGGCGCTGCCTGGTAAGACCCAACAATCACCAAAATTTCACCCACGAAGCCCGAGGTGGCGGGAAGTCCGGCCGACGCCATGGTGAACACCATAAAGAACGCCGCGAAATAGGGCATGCGATTCACCACGCCGCCATATTTGGCAATGTCACGCGTGTGGAGTTGATCATAAACCACGCCCACGCAAAGGAACAATGCGCCCGAAACAAGTCCGTGGCTTATCATCTGGAACACGGCTCCATCGACCCCTTGTTGGGTGAAACTGAAAATGCCCAGCGTCACAAAACCCATATGCGCGACGGATGAATAAGCGATCAGCTTTTTCATATCCTCCTGCACCAGCGCCACCAGCGAAGTATAAACAATCGCCACCACACTGAGCACGAAAACAAAATCGGCATAGTAATGCGATGCTTCGGGCAGCATGGGCAGCGAGAAGCGCAAGAAACCATAGGCCCCAAGTTTCAGCAAAATGCCCGCCAGAATAACGGAACCGGCAGTGGGCGCTTGCACGTGCGCATCGGGCAACCAGGTATGCACCGGCCACATAGGCACCTTTACCGCGAACGAGGCAAACAGCGCTAGCCACAACCATTTCTGCACCCCAAGACCCATGCTTGGCGCTTGCGCCATGAGGGTTGGAATGTCGGTGGTGCCGAAGGTGAAATAGAGGTAAAGCAGCGCCAGCAGAAACAGCACCGAACCGGCCAGCGTGTAGAGGAAGAATTTATAGGCGGCATAAATGCGGTTCTGCCCACCCCAGATGCCGATGATAAGATACATGGGAATGAGCACCGCTTCGAAAAAGATGTAGAAGAGCAGCAAATCAAGCGACACAAACGTGCCAATCACCAGCGATTCCAGAATAAGGAACAGCACCATGAATTCCGCCACCCGCGTTTTTACCGATTTCCAACTGCACAGCACGCAAATGGGCATGAGGAAGGTGGTGAGCAGCACCAGCCACAGCGAAATGCCATCAATTCCCAGATGATAATTAATATCATAACCCACGAACCACGGGGCTTTTTCAACAAACTGAAACGCAGCGCTTGCCTCATCAAAATGCGTCAATAAGCCAAGCGAAAAAAGGAAGGTAAGACCCGTCCATAGTAGTGCCATGCCACGCGCCGCCGCTGCGCCATGATGCTCACTGCGTCCCGCAAAATAGGTGACCACCGCACCAATCAGCGGCAATACAATGAGTGTTGTCAGAATATGTTCCATTACATAACCACCGAATAAACCAGCCAGCTGATAAGCACCAAAAGCCCAATGAGCATGGCGAAGGCATAATGATAGAGATAGCCGGTTTGCGCGCGCGCCGTGCGCAACGCCACCGCGCGGCTGACAAAGGCAAAGCCGTTGGGACCTAAACCATCAATAATTTTCACGTCGAAGAAGCGCCACAAGAACTTACCTGCCGACAAAGCATTGCGCACAAAAAGGCGATCATACAGCTCATCGAAGTACCATTTGTTGAGCAGGAAGCGATAAACGCCGATGAACAGATTTTTCAAAATAATCGGTAGCGTTGGGTTCACAATATAGAACAGCCAGGCCAGCGAGATTCCTGACACGCCGGCAATCAGCGGCGCATAATGAATATACCACACCGCTTTATGATGTTCGGGCTGATGCTCGGGTAAAATGCTGATGGAGCCATTCCAGAACGCAAGCGTGTGATCCATCATGCCCAGCGCATAATAACCAATGGCACCGGCGAAAATGGCACCCAACACCAGCGGCACCAGCGGCAGCAACATAATGGGTGGTGATTCATGAATGTGCGACATGGTGTGATGATCGGCACGTGGCTTACCATGGAATGCCATGAACAGCAGACGCCACGAATAAAACGCCGTCATGAATGCAGCGGCAATGCCCAGATAAAAGGCAATTTCACCTTGCTGGGTGCCCACGGCATAGGCCGCTTCTAAAATGGCATCTTTCGAGAAGTAACCGGCGAAGAATGGAATGCCTGCCAGTGCCAGCGACCCAATCCACATGCAGGCATAGGTGTAGGGAATCTTTTTCCAGATACCGCCCATTTTACGTAAGTCTTGCTCGCCCGACATGGCGTGAATGACCGAACCCGCACCAAGGAACAAAAGCGCCTTGAAGAAGCCGTGGGTGAGCAAGTGGAAGATTGCTGCGTTATAAGCCGACACGCCGCACGCAAAGAACATGTAGCCCAGCTGCGAACAGGTAGAATAAGCAATCACCCGCTTAATATCATTCTGCACCAGCCCCACCGAAGCGGCAAAAATAGCCGTGATCGCCCCCACATAGGTCACCACCATCAGCGCCGTTGGCGCCAGTTCAAACAGCGGCGAACAACGCGCCAGCATGAACACACCAGCCGTCACCATGGTCGCCGCGTGAATGAGCGCGGAAACAGGCGTTGGGCCTTCCATCGCATCCGGCAGCCAGGTGTGCAGCAGGAACTGCGCCGACTTACCCATGGCACCCATGAACAGCAGCAGGCAGATTGTATCCATCACCGGTACGCGGAAGCCGAACAGCAGCCAGCTCGCTTGCGGCGTATCGGCGTGAAAAGCCGTGGCGGTTGAGAACACGGTGGCAAAATCAACCGAGCCGAAAGTGAAGAAAATCGCCGCAATGCCAAGCGCGAATCCAAAGTCACCCACGCGGTTGACAATAAATGCTTTCATGGCGGCGGCATTGGCCGTGGGCTTTTTAAACCAGAACCCGATGAGCAGGTACGAGCAAAGTCCTACCCCTTCCCAGCCGAAGAATAGCTGCACGAAGTTATCGGCCGTCACCAGCATCAGCATGCTGAAGGTGAACAGCGACAGATAGCTCATGAAGCGTGGCTTGTGGTGATCGTGGCTCATATAGCCGACGGAATAGATATGCACGATGGTTGCCACCCACGTCACCAGCACCAGCATGCTTGCCGTCAGCGCATCCAGCTTCAGCGCCCATTGGGTAACAAAATCACCCGATACAATCCACGGTGCCAGCGGCACGTTGATGCTAAGGTCGCCCTGCGTCACTTGAATAAAAATAATGAGCGCACCAATGGCGCTGCCCACCATGGGCAAGCAGGTCACCAGCTGCGCCTTCAAATCGCCAATTTGGCGA
>CANEUT010000010.1 GCA_947441895.1 Rickettsiales bacterium
CCGCGGTTGAAACAATGAGCGCTGGAATTTGGCTGACGAGGCCATCACCAATGGTAAGCTGGGTATAGGTGGTGACCGCCTTGCTAAAGGCCATGTCATTCACCACGACACCAATAACCATGCCGCCAATGAGGTTAATGAAGGTGATGAGCATGCCGGCAATGGCGTCACCGCGCACAAATTTGCTGGCACCATCCATCGATCCGAAAAAGCTGCTCTCATCTTCCAATTCTTTGCGGCGTGCTCTGGCGGTGTTTTCATCAATCAGCCCTGCCGATAAATCGGCATCGATCGCCATTTGTTTGCCGGGCATGGCATCTAAGCTGAAACGTGCGGATACTTCGGCAATGCGCCCCGAACCTTTGGTGATGACCACGAAATTGATGATGGTGAGAATACCGAACACAATGGCACCAATCAGCACCGATCCGCCCGTTACAAAGCCACCAAAGGCAGCAATTACATGTCCGGCCGCGTCATGTCCTTCATGCCCATGACTGAGAATAAGGCGGGTGGTGGCAATGTTGAGGGATAGCCGCAACATGGTGGAAACCAGCAAAATAGTTGGGAATGCCGAAAGATCGAGCGGTTTGTTGACGAACAGCGCCGTCATGAGAATGAGCACGGAAATGGTGATGGAAATGCTGAGTAGCATGTCGAGCAGCACCGGTGGAATGGGCAGAATGAGCACGGAAATGATGCCAATAATGCCAAGTGCGAAGAAAATATCGCCGCGTTTGGAAGCGCTGCGCGCGCTTGCCTTCATCGACTTGCTGGTGAAGCGTGACCCTAATGTTGGCACTTGCGCCATAGCCATTCCTTTTTAAATGTCATTCCCGCGTAGGCGGGAATCTTGGGCCACGTTTAACAGTTATTGCGTGTGACCTTAGATCCCCGCGTTCGCGAGGATGACAGTGATTTTTACTAACCCGTCATGCCCGTTTTATTGCCAGTACCATCGGCATATTGATTGAGTTTATTACGCAATGTGCGAATGGAAATTCCCAGAATTTGTGCCGCTTGTGTGCGGTTGCCCAGGCAATAATCCAGCGTGTCGATAATCAGTTCTTTTTCCACTTCTTCCACGGTGCGCCCAACCAAATCATTGCGACGTGCGGGTTTTGCAGTCACCGTTTGTGCGGGTTGCGGTGTTGATGCTTCAACGGCAACAAGGGGAGCCGGTGTATGCGCAGGCGCAACCGCGGCGGCGATTGGAGCGACAGGCTTGCTGCTGGCGGGTAGTAAAATGGCCACATCATCAATGACATTGCCTTGCGCCATGAGCACGGCGCGGTGCATAATATTTTCAAGCTCACGCACATTGCCCGGCCATGGGTGTGATTTTAATTTATCAATCGCGGCTTGAGTCAGTTTGCGCGAGGGCAGGCCATTTGCTTTCGAATATTTTTCAATGAAATAGTCAGCCAAGGGCGGAATATCATCCACCCGGTCGGCCAGTTTGGCCATGTGCAGGCTAATGACATTCAAACGGAAATAGAGGTCTTCGCGGAAGTTTCCTCTTTTGGCTTCTGCTTCAAGGTCGCGGTTGCTGGTGGCCAAAATGCGAATGTTAATTTTGATGGGCTTGTTGCCGCCCACGCGGTCAATCTCACGTTCTTGAATGGCGCGCAGCAGTTTGGCTTGCAACCCCACATCCATTTCGCTGATTTCGTCGAGCAGTAGCGTGCCGCCATTAGCCTCTTCAAACTTACCAATGCGGCGCGCTGCAGCGCCGGTGAAAGCGCCTTTTTCGTGACCAAATAATTCCGATTCCATGAGGTTGCCGGGAATGGCCGCGCAGTTCACCGCAATAAATGGTTTGCTGGAGCGATTGCTTTTTTTGTGAATGTAGCGGGCGATTACTTCTTTACCGGTGCCGCTTTCACCGGTGATAAGCACGCTCGCTTCTGATGGGGCAATTTGTTCGGCCATGGCTAACGTGCGGCGCATGGCTTCGGAACCATGAATCACCGAATGCGTTTCTTCCGAAATGGCTTCCAGAACGGCCGCAATCAGCTCTTCATCGGGTGGCAGCGGCACATATTCTTTCGCGCCCGCGCGAATGGCGTTGGCGGCGGTTTTTGCATCCACCTCAATACCGCATGCAACCAGCGGCACCGTAATGCGTTCGGCGGCAAGCATGGTAACAAAACGCGCAATATCTTGGTGCACTTCAATCATAATAATGTCGGCACCCTGACCATCGCACAGCATTTGATACGCGGCATCAATATCGGAAACTTGGCTTACTTTGGCGCCACGATCACGGGCGATGCGGCTAGCAGCGCCAATTTGCCCCCCCAAATCGCCTACAATTAATAGTCGCATACACACCTCATGTTATTTTATTCGTCTTAGCAATTAGGCTTTTTCAGCTTTAATAATTTCGGTCATGGTGACGCCAATTTTATCTTCCACCACCACCACTTCGCCGCGCGCAACCAGGCGGTTGTTCACGTAAATATCAACCGGCTCGCCCACTTTGCGGTCAAGCTCGACCACGGCACCGCGACCCAATTTCAGCAATTGCTGCACCTGCATGTTGGTTTTGCCCAGCACCACCGAAATTTGAACGGGAATGTCGCTCACCGCCTCAAGGGTAATATTACCGTCTGTATCGGGAAATCCTGCGTTCATTTCGTCGGCCATGTTATGCTCCTGTTTCTATGTCGGTGGGTGGTGTGGGGTGGTTGCCGCTAAGTGTTTCGGCAAACGTGATTTCAAGCGGAATACGGGCAATGAGTGTTTCAATTTCCTGCCACAGCTGCTCGGTTGAACGGCTTGCTTGGCCTGCACCCCAATCGAGCGAAATATCATGTGGCCCCAATTCACCATTGCTACGGAATTGAATGTCGCCCTCAAAACCCTGTGCACGCAAATAAGTTTCCATGCGTTCCAGCACGGGCTGCAACATGGTGGGGTGTACATCAATCAGCAATCGCGGCTTCGAAAAAAGGACAGGCAAGCAGCGCGTCACCATGGCGGTAATGGTTTCAATACTGCGCGCATCAAGTGCTTCGCCGGCCACTTTTTTGGCAATCATCAATATCAGCGATGATAAATCGGCCGATTCTTTAATTAGTAAATGCTGGTAATGTTGTTCCGCAACGACGAGCGATTCACCCAGTTGCTGAATGATGGCATTGGCATCCTGTACAGTTTGATCACTTTCAGCTTTTGCTTGCGCCATGCCAGCAGCAAACCCGTCAGTATAACCGTTTTTTTTACCATCCATGCGGGCCGATTCAATGTCAGCCTCGCTGAAGGTGGGGGGCGCTTGCACCACCGGCTGTTCAATGCGAATTTCTTCTTCCACCGGCTTGACAGTAATGGGGCCACGAAAATCGCGGAGCGCACCAAAATCAAAACGCTGTAATTTTAACGCCATTAATACACCAACTGATCATCGGCACTGTCGCCGGCAATAACAATATCGCCTTTGGCGGCCAAATCTTTTGCCACCTGAACAATGGCCATTTGTGCTTCGTCTACGTCTTTCAGGCGTACAGGACCCATAACTTCCATGTCCTCGCGCAGCAGCTTGGCGGCACGTTCGGACATGTTTTTGAGGAAGAGTTCTTTGATGGTTTCGGAAGCACCTTTGAGGGCAGTGGCCAGTTTTTCTTTTGGTATACCACGCAACAGGGCTTGTACACCTGCTGGATCGATTTTCTTGAGATCTTCGAAAGTGAACATGAGGTTGCGTATACGTTCGGCCGATTCGGCGTTCTTCTGTTCCAGAACGGCCATGAATTTGCTTTCGGTATTGCGGTCGAAATTGTTAAAGATTTCGGCCATAATTTCATGCGTATCGCGACGCTGCGTTTTGGCAAGGTTACTCATAAATTCAACGCGCAGAGTTTTTTCTACGCCATCGAGCACTTCTTTTTTCACCGATTCCATGCCCAGCATGCGCATCATTACTTCCAGCGACAGATCTTCTGGGAATACGGTAAGCACTTTAGCGGCATGTTCGGCTTTAATTTTGGAAAGCACCAGTGCAATGGTTTGCGGATATTCATTTTTCAGGAAAGTCGCGAGAATTTCTTCGTTCACGTTGCCCAGTTTATCCCACGTGGTGCGACCTGCTGGACCACGAATATCTTCCATGATGCTGTTCACGCGGTCTTTGCCCAGCGCTTTCATCAGCAGGCGTTCGGTTGAGTTAAAGTCACCAATCACCGCGCCGGTGGACGACATGGATTCCACAAAATCTAAAAACAAACGCTCCACAATATCCGAACTCACCGTGCCAAGAGATGCCATGGTGTTAGAGATTTCTTTAATCTCTTCATCTTCCATGGAATTTAGAATTTTGGTTGCGTTTTCTTCATCGACCGCCATCAAAACAATGGCTGCTTTTTGAGCGCCACTCAGTTTGCGGTAGTCTTCTTTTTTCTCATTCTGTGCGGTTGGCGCTGCCATGGTAATCTCCTTAACCGTTCATCCACTGACGCATAATTTGCGCTGTTTCTTCAGGGTTTTTCTCAATAATATCGTTAATTTTGGTGTAGAGTGACGAACGCAATTTACCCTGAATACGATCGATATTGATCATTTCTTCTTCGGGGGCTTCATCGTCATCGTCGAAGCCAGCACGCGATTGATCGGTTAAGCGCGCCGCCAATGATGGTGCGGCAAGCAGGGCGGCTTGTTCCAGCTCATCTTCTTTGCTAGCCAGTTCTGATGCTTCAATGGCGCGTGCCACCAGTGGACGAATGACCAGAAGAATGGCGAGAATAGCCACGCCGCCAAGCACCAGGGTTTGAATGATGGAGTTAAGGTCTTGCTTCAGCCAATCCAGCGGCGAGGTGGCGAATAGATCAGTGGGTTGCGCGGCAAATGGCATGCTGACGATGCGCACATCATCACCACGCGCGGCGTTATAGCCCACGGCCGATTGCACCAGTTCTGCAAGTTTTTTCAGCTCTTCTTCCGAGCGAGGCGCGTATTCCTGCTTGCCATCTTTATCGGCGGTGTAAATGCCATCCACCATCACCGCCACTGTGAGGCGATTCACCGTGCCAGCTTCTTTGATGGAATTAACAGTTTCCTTGCTGATTTCAAAGTTGGTGGTTTCTTCTACGCGATTTTTATTCAGGTTGCTGCTGGTGCCACTACCGCCGCTATTAGCTTGCGCAGCAGGCAGTTGGTTGGCAACACTTACGGTGCTATCGCTATTTTTTTCCTGCGCGGTTTCTTTTTCATTCACGTTTTGAATGGATCGCGCAACCTGGCCTTCCGGGTCAAACTTTTCAGAATTTTTGATGGTGCGATTGAAATCAATATCCGCATGCACTTCTGCTTTTACTTTGCCCGCGCCCACCGATTGTTCAAGCAAATGCTCAATGCGGCTTACGGTGCGCTTTTCATATTCATTACGGAATTCTTCGGCATCTTCGCTTACGGCACTACTATCCGTTGATTCGTCAATGCCTTTGGCGAGCAATACGCCGCGACTATCTACAATGGTAACGCGCTGTGGTTTAAGGCCCGGAACGGCAGTGGCCACCAAATTGCGAATAGCCGCAATTTCATTTTTAGTGAGGCCGCCAGTGGAGCGCAATTTAACGGCTACCGATGCGGTGGGTTCCACCGTGTCACGTGAAAAAAGTTCACGCTTTGGCGTTACCAAATGCACCCGCGCATTTTCAACCGTGTCAAAACTTGCAATGGTGCGGGAAAG
Organism: Rickettsiales bacterium; assembly: GCA_947441895.1. Lineage (GTDB taxonomy): Bacteria > Pseudomonadota > Alphaproteobacteria > Rickettsiales > UBA3002 > QFOX01. The sequence goes on from CANEUT010000010.1 coordinate 5,687, forward strand.
CTCGCCCTCAAGGGCGCGCAGCTGATTCAATGTCAGTACAAAATTGCTGGTGCCCAGCGTGTCACCTTTGTCAAAAATTTCATACCCAACCATGGAGCCTTGGCTAGGCAAGCCTTTTTGAGCCAATTTAAGGCGCAGACGATCGACCTGATCAGAAGGAACCAGAATTTGAGTGCCATTAGCGCGTAATTGATAGGGAACATTTTGTAATTCAAGATCAGCAATAACTTTTGCACCATCTTCTACCGGCATGCTGGTATAAAGCGGCGACATGGTGGGGGCGGCAACACGAAGCGAAAGATAAGCAAAAAATCCAATAAGCACAACGGCAGTGCCAATCATCACCATGAGCTTAATTTGGCTTAAATCTTTGAGGGACTGAACCATAGCATTCATGAATAACTCCCTGCGCAGCGCTTTTTTGCTATTGTTTTTATTAAATAGGCATATTTTGCCTAGATAAGAAATATAGCAAGGTAGATGTCAACTTACAAGGGGAAATGCCGCTAGCTAGGAAATTTTTTCCACAGCGGGGATTTCAGGCAACAGTTCACTTGGGCTAGTGGTTTCCTGCACAATCAAATCAGCAAAATCACGAAGAAATACCGAGCCATTAATAGTGCGCTGCAAAAAAACATTGCGTCTATCTTGTTCATCTTTTTTACGACGAATAAGATCCAGTGCCGAAAGTGTATCAATTGCCCTGCAAATAGCCGGTTTGCTGATGCTGAGCGTTTCAGCAAGGCTGCGAATGGTGTGGGGTGGTGGAGTCATATACACCCTCAGCAGCACGCCCAGTTGGCGCTGAGACAAATCATAGGGCAACTCACGCAGGCTGCGTGTCACCACGCGTTGCCACAAGTTTAATGCGTCTTGAGTTGTTATCGTTCCGGTCATGGAATGGGTTGTAGCATTAGAATTGCCGTTGGCAACTGATTGATAAAGAATTTTTATTGTGTTGGGACCATGGGGCACTACAACAAGGCAGAATAAATCCCTACCGTGAGCAAGCCATGACCGATAACGACGATGAAATCATTGTAAAAGATAGCAATGGCGCGCGGTTGAGCGAGGGTGATTCCGTAACGGTGATCAAGGATTTGCCAGTGAAAGGCACGTCAGTAACCATTAAACGCGGCACCACTATCAAAAACATCCACCTGATTGATGACGCCGAGCATATTGAATGCCGCGTTGAAAAAGTGAAGGGCTTGGTGCTTAAAACCTGCTTTTTGAAAAAGGCCTAAGGCGTCATAAAAAATTAACAATGACCATATATAATAAGCCCATGGTCAATAATTCACCGCAATGCCCAAAAACAGCCCCGCCCCTGATTGTTATCGATCCGGGGCATGGAAACTACCGACTTTATGATGGCACTGAAGTTCAAGATCCTGGCACATCACAAATCGTTCGCGGGGTACGGGTAACCGAGCAGTCCATCAATTGGAGAGCGGCACAAGTTCTAAAAACAGAGCTCGAACGTGCCGGTTTTGAAGTTATGCTTACTCGCAACAGCGAGGGAGAAGTTTTGCCGGATCGCTTTCAGTCGCGCCTTGATGTTGGTCGTGGCCGAAAGGTTATGCAAATTGCACTGCATGCAGACCACAGCCGTCATCCTAATATGCGCGGCTTAAATGCATATTTTTATCACGGCGATGACCCTGTGCTACCAGCGCCGCATAGCCAAGGGCTTGCGCAGGCCATTCAGTCGGCATTTGGTGGTCAAGAGGCACTAACAACCAATTCCAGCATTTTGCAGCCCGGCCGATTTGTGCTGACGGATGCGCGGGGTCGCCGGCCACGTGGCGACATCAATTTTGATGTGCGTCGCGGACTTGAAAACGTGCCCGGAGTGCTCGTTGAAGTCGGCTTCATGTCGAACAGGGCTGATTTGGACGAATTAATGAATGACACCGCTTTACGTAGCCGCATGTGGCACTTGGCCTCCACTGTTTCTCACTATTATCATTCGCAAATGGAACCAGAGAGGCGAATGGAGCGCGCTCAACGCGCTGCGGATACGCATGTTGATAGAGATATCGTGTCGCAAATTATGCACTTTTTTGGCGCACACAACACGCAAACCCAAACGCGTCCACCATGCCAAGGAACGTCATCTCGCGGTGACAGACCGCCGGTGCGCTGACGTTTATCGAGCCACCTCAACCATCACCTCGTTGCGACGCAGGGGCGACAATGTCCATGGCGGATTATAAAACGCATAGCTAGGCTCACCAACGGTTTTAAGCTTCTTTGCGTTGGTGAATTCGGCCAGCTCAGCGGTGCGTTCACGCAAGCTATCATTCTCGGCCAAGCCGGCAAAGCGAATGACAGCAAAGCGTTTTGCCGGCACTTGGCTGAATTTTACCGCGTCGTTATTGGGTTTGGGTAAGGTGGCAAGCGTATAGCTGGCGGGCATCACAAAGCGCACATGCCATGTGCCCCAGGCGTCATAGGCTTTTTTCACGTCCTCTGCGGGTTGACCTTTGGACAATTTTTTTGGCGCGCCTTTTACTTCGGGTACCAATCCAAGTTGCTGTATAACAGGGGCTGTCATGGCCACTTTGCCAGATTCTTTGTTATTGCCAAAAATATAATCAGCAATCATGCGGAAGCCCTGGCTGATGGCTTCTTTGCGCGGGCCGGTCACCTGCACTTCGGCCACAATCAGCGGCGCGTAATCACGCAGTTCAATGGTGCCATGGCTTTCCACCACGGTATATTTTGCCTGTTCAACATCGCTCATCATGGGTCCCGCTAAAACGCCCGCCAAAACAATACCTGCAATGACTAGCAACATAATCATATTCCTTGTTCGCATCCTATTCTCCGTCGATGAAGCAAGTGTTTACGCTATAAAGCCCAAGTCTTCTAACAATATTTTGCTGCCAATGGCAATGAGGCACAAACCGCCAATCACTTCCGCCATTTTTCCGGCGCGCAAGCCAATGTAATAGCCGGCCATAATGCCAATAGCTAACTTTGCGCAGCGGCTGTCTGAAAAAAAGAACCGAAAGAAAAAGGATATATTGGCACTGCTTTTGGTTGTCGATCTTGATCTCGCCTGACTCTCGCAGCTTTCAGAGGCCCCTATTCAGCAATACCCACGCGCTTGCACGATTCCATCGATACTGTTATGCACAGATAATGATGCGGTTTCTTTTTCCATTGACCACGTTTCTGGCATCATTCCTGTTGTTTGCAATGCAGCCGCTGGTCGCCAAGCTGGTGCTACCACAATTGGGTGGCGCGGCGATGGTGTGGAATGGGTCGATGCTGTGCTTTCAGCTGTTCCTGCTCATGGGATATGGGCTTGCGCATGTGTGGGCACAAAAGAAATTTTCCGCGCGCGCCCATGCGGGGCAGGCGGTACTGGTGTGCTCCGTTTTTGTATTTTTGCCCCTTTCCATTTCTGCTCCACTTTCGCTTTCCGCGTCTGGGCAACCTGTGTTATGGCTAATGCTGGCCTATGCCAGTTCCATTGCCGTTCCATTTATTGCGCTCTCTGTCAATGCGCCTCTGATTCAGGCATGGCTCGTAAAAACCACGCTTCCTGGTGCATCTCACGCCTACACACTCTATGCCGCTAGTAATACTGGAAGCTTGCTTGCGCTGCTTTGTTACCCGTTTATTTTTGAGCCGCTACTCACACTGCCACAACAGCTTAAAATCTGGTCTTTAGGGTACACTGCTTATGCATTTCTCTTTTCGTTATCTGCGTTGGCATTGCATCGCGCAACGAAAAAAGAACCCACACCAGTTCATCTAACAAGCATTGCAAAGCTCTCATCCTTCGACAAAGCGCGGTGGATTGTTTTAGCGTTCATTCCCTCTGCGCTGCTAATGGCTGTTACACAATTTATCATGGTGGATATCGCCTCTTTTCCTCTGATGTGGGTCATTCCTCTTGCAATTTATTTGCTTAGTTTCATGGCCACATTTTCTTCCTATTCTTCGTTTTGGTTTGGCAGTGGTCTTTTTGCGCAGGTCCCCCTTACCTGTATGGTTGTTTTTTTGTTGCTGGAAAACAATCTTCATCAATTGAACATTTTGCTTTTTGCCTTTCATTTGTTTTTCCTTTTTGCAGCGTGCCTGATGTGTCATGGGCGACTCTATGCGCTTCGGCCGGATAGCAGAAGACTGACTGAGTTTTATATTTGGATTGCCGTTGGCGGCGTGCTGGGGGGTATCTTCACCAGCTTGCTTGCACCGGTGCTTTTTTCATCGGCGATTGAATATAAGCTGCTTGTTGTGGCCGCATATCTCGCACGGCTCATCGGACGGGGGAGGACGGGGTCATCCTCTGTTGGCTTGCGGCATTTCTCGCGTGATGTGCTAATCGCTCTCGTGACAGGTCTGGGTTTATTGCTGCTGGCCAAAGCTGCTTATGTGATTCCTAATAGTGCACTTCAGAATATCTCGTTGTTATTGGAGGCAATCACCGGTGCAGTGAATAGCGAGAATGGTGGGATTACAACCCATCGTATTGGAATTGTTCTGGGGATAATTATTCTAGCGGTCGTAACATTTTTCTATGCAGAAAAACCGCTGCGCTATTCATTCGTCGTGATTCTCTTGGTGGCAGGATATCCATATGTGAAGCCGAGAAACATCCACGAGCATGTTCTGTTTCAGGAGCGTAATTTTTATGGCGTCAGCAAAGTCACCCGTTATGAGGATGCGAATGTGCATGTGCTAAGCCACGGCACAACGGTGCATGGGAATCAGCAGCGCGATCCCGGCAAGCATCTCGAGGCAACCAGCTATTACAGTGAACCGCTAAGGCAGATCTTTGCATCGCATCCGTCCATTCGGCGTATTGGTGCTATTGGTCTGGGAACAGGCACGCTGGCCTGTCAGGCATCAGTAGACATGCAGGTGGACTTTTATGAACTTAACCCGCTGATGATTCGGATCGCTCAGAATCCGGATTGGTTTGATTATCTTGCCGCCTGTCCACCACAAAGCTTTGTGGTAGAGGGAGATGGTCGCCTGAAGCTTGCGGAGGCGCAAGACCAACTGTATGATCTGTTAATTCTCGATGCCTATAGCTCGGATTCATTGCCATTGCATCTGATGACGCGGGAAGCCCTAGCACTTTATCTGCAAAAGTCAAACCCCGATGCCCTGATCGCGTTCCATATCTCGAACCGCTTTTTTGATCTCGAGCCTTTAATTGCCTCGCTCGCAGATGAGCAGAACCTTAAGGCAGCGCTGATAACGCATAGGCCAAACAAACCCTGGCAAGTTGAATCCACATGGTTAGTAGTCACGCGGGAGCCACAACGTTTGGCCTCACTGCTGAACCAAAGCCAAAACTGGCGCGCACTCCGTGATACACGTGTCCGCCCCTGGAACGATAATTACAGCAATCCCCTCGCCAGCTTGAAGCACTAAGGGAAGAGATTTTCTCAGGCTTAGGCCTTTGTGCCCTTGCTAAGCTTACCCACGCTTCGCTACGTCTCCTCTCGGCCTATTGGCCTCGTGGTCGAACAAGTTCTTATCTCTGCACCAAATCTATTTTCTGTTTTCAAGGGGCGCTGTTGCGCCAATTCGCTGAAAATAGAAAATGGAGGAGGGGAAGAGATTCGAACTCTCGATACGCGTTAACGTATACACACTTTCCAGGCGTGCTCCTTAAACCACTCGGACACCCCTCCACATTTCAACCGCAAGGCCATGGGCCTCGTGGTTTAATCTTTATTCTCATGCGCCGAAGGGCTGGCACTCGCACACCCCTCCGCTTAGTTGTTCTTGGCGCAACGCGCTTAGAACTGCTAGCGCCCGACGTAGCTCAGTAAAGCGTAGGCGGGCGGCTTACCAACAGCACACGTGCGCTGCAAGGCATGGGTTTATAGCGCGGCTTGGCGGTTCACGCACCTAAAATTTGCAGGTGACAGGTCGGGCGCTTTCTGCCTAAGCTCTGCCCATGTTTTCATTTTGCAAAAAACCCGAAGAATCATCCGAAAATCGCGTCGTCGACGTGGGGTGGATTCTGGAAACCGAAAAAGCCAGTTTGATTTGGGATGCGCCACGCAAACTCTCGCGCCCCACGGGCAAAGCCACCCATCCCAAGGGCGTGAATTTCTGCCCTGCCGTGAATGACCACGAAGCCCGGCTGTTCGAAGTGACCTGTCCCATCGACATTGCGTTTCGCTATAAGCCCAATGGAGATGAGCCAGCAATTGTGAATTTAGCAGGCGACCAATCGAACGTGCGTCCAAAACATCTTAATAGCATGTTCACCATCGTAAACCGCAAAGAATGGCGCGACCCAAACCGCCCCATCATCCAGTTCGTCACGCCCTATACATTTCTGGCCGATGAACCGGTCTACATCACTCAAATGCCGCCATGCTATCACTACACGCCAAACCCATGGCCCGGGCTGCTGATTGGCGGTCGCTTCCCCATCCATATTTGGCCGCGTGGGCTGGTGTGGGCGTTCGAGTGGTATGACACCAGCAAAGACCTCATCATCAAACGGGGTGACCCATGGTTTTATGCGTCGTTCGAAACGCCGGATGCCAGCCGTCGCGTGCGGTTGGTGGAGGCGGAAATCACCCCGCAACTCACCGAATATATGAACGGCATTAAAAGCGTCACCAATTATGTGAACCGCACATTTTCGTTGTTTGGTGTGGCGCAGGAACGTCGCCCCAAAACGCTGCTGGTGCCCAAGGTGCGTGGATGATTTTTTATCGCAACGTGAATGGTGCGGTGGAGCTTTCGGATTGGTCGCAAGGGCAGCCTATTCCCGATGATGTGGTTTGGATTGATCTGCTTTCGCCCACAAAAGAAGAAGAGGCGCTGGTCGAAAAATTTTTGACCATGGAAATCCCCACCCACGAAGAAATGGTGGAAATTGAGCTTTCAAGCCGACTTTACCAAGAACATGGCGCGCAGTTCATGACCGCCACCATGCTTTCAAAGGTTGAGACATGGTCACCAGAAACTCACGCGGTGACTTTTATTCTCGTTGGTGTGCGCCTCATCACCATTCGCTATGTCGATACCACTTCGTTCCGTCGATTTGCCGCCATGGCTCCGAAGCTGCATGCAGGAGAAGAGGGGCCAGAATTGTTGCTGGTGCTGCTTGATACCATCGTCAACCGCGTTGCTGATATTCTGGAACGGTTGGACCGCGAAATTGATGGCCTCACCAAAATCATCTTCCGTCGTGAAGCGCGGGCAAATGTAAACTATCAGCATATTTTGGAAAGCATCGGTAAATGTGGTGACCTGGCATCGAAGACGCATGAAAGCCTCATCACGTTTGGGCGTGTGGCAAGCTATGCCACTCACAATAAAAAACTATCGCATGGGCATAACGAGGTGGAGCTGGCTTCCATTCGCAAAGATATTCTGGGCCTCACCGAACATGGAACTTACCTCACCGGTAAAGTAAATTTCCTGCTGGATGCCACGCTAGGCATGGTGAGTATTGAACAAAACAGCGTGTTTCGCGTGCTTTCCATTGCGTCGCTGGTGTTTTTGCCGCCCACCCTCATTGCCGGCATTTACGGCATGAATTTTAAACACATGCCCGAGCTGGAATGGCATGGCGGTTACCCCATGGCCGCCATTTTTATGTTGATAGCGGCCATTCTTCCTTATGTTTATTTGAAGAAAACGAAGCGGCTTTAGTAGCTTTTATAAAGCGCTTCGGCGCGGGTGGTGAAGGCGCCAATCATCTTTTCTGTCGCACGGGTGAATAGCCCGCCGATCATTTTGTCGAGCAATGTTGATTTAAAGGCAAAATCGACATGAAAGAAAAGTTCAGTGCCGTTCGCATGCGGCACAAATCGCCAATGATTGGTGAGGTGCGAAAACGGGCCCTTCACCAAGCTTACGTGAATGGAGCCTTCCGTCGTTGCGCTGGGTGCCACCGGCGTAATGCGCGATGTGTAACGTTCGGTGAGGTGACTGAAGCTGATGACCAGCTCGCCGGTGAAGGCATCGGCCTCGCGCGACAAAATGCGCGCACCACGACACCATGGCAAAAACTCAGGATATTTTTCAATATCGCGCACTAACTCGAACAGCTGAGCAGGCGAATAAGGCAACACGCGCGTTTCAGAATAGGTGGGCATTAAGCGTTATCATTCGCCGGTGAAGGCTCGGCCCATTGCTTATTGCGGGCGTCGCGCATTTTGGCAAAATCCGCATCCGCATGATAGCTGCTGCGAGTGAGTGGTGATGCCGAAACCATGAGAAAACCTTTAGTGCGCGCCACGCGCTCATAATAATTGAACTCTTCCGGCGTTACGTATCTATCAACCGGCGCATGGTTGGGCGTGGGCTGTAGATATTGGCCAATGGTAATGAAATCAATATCAGCGCTGCGGAAATCATCCATCACTTGCAGCACTTCTTCCTTGGTTTCACCAAGCCCAACCATGATGCCTGATTTCGTGAAAATCGTGGGGTCGATCTCTTTCACTTTTTTCAGCAGGTTCAGCGAATGGAAATAGCGCGCGCCCGGGCGAATGCGCTGATAGAGCCGCGGCACAGTTTCAATATTGTGGTTGAACACATCGGGCCGCGCTTTCACCACAATTTCCAGATTACCATCTTTACGGCGGAAATCCGGCGTTAGAATCTCAATCGTGGTATCGGGCGAGGTGGTGCGGATATATTCAATGCTGCGCGCAAACTGATTAGCGCCGCCATCTTCCAAATCATCGCGGTCCACACTGGTAATCACCACATGTTTCAGCCCCAGCTGGCCCACAGCCACGGCCAAATTATGTGGTTCGTCAGGGTCCACTTTGTTGGGTACGCCGGTTTTAATATTGCAAAACGCGCAGGCGCGGGTGCAGGTATCGCCCAGAATCATCACTGTGGCGTGGCCCATGCTCCAGCATTCACCAATGTTTGGGCAGGCTGCTTCCTCGCACACGGTGTTCAGCTTTTGCTTGCGCATCAGGTCGCGCGTGTTCATAAAACCCTCGGACTGCGGTGCTTTCACGCGAATCCAGTCGGGTTTTGGAAGTTTTTTGGTGTTTTTTTCGTTTATGTTCAGCAATTCAGCCACCTTGTAACCCCTACCCATAATTTTGTCATTCCCGCGAAAGCGGGAATCTAAAGCTACACGGCGCTTGGCCTAAGATCCCCGCCTACGCGGGGATGACAATGCATGATGCCAATACTTAACGTTTCTCTTGCAAAACACAAGAAAATCCCTTACCAGCCTCACTCCTTATCATTCCACCCGAATTGGAGTACCCATGGCCCGCGTTACCGTTGAAGATTGCATTCTCACCATTCCAAACCGTTTTGAACTGGTGGTGACCGCCGCTGCACGCGCGAAGCAAATCAGCTCGGGTATGCCGCTGACCATCGATCGCGATAACGACAAAGACTCGGTTGTTTCGCTGCGCGAAATTGCCGATAAAACCATCGACGTGAAGCTGGTAAACGAAGAAATCATCCAGAACTTCCAGAAGAAATCGGGCTTCGATCCGCTGGACCGTATTGAAGACGAGGAAAATCAGGCCAGCTACACCATCAATTCGCGCGGCGAAATTGAACGTGGCGCTGCTGAAGAAACGCACTATGTAGAGCAACAAGTGCAGGGCATGAGCTTCGTTGAAGAAAACATCGAAGTCGAAGACTAGGGCGTAATCGCCACATCCGCTGATTTTTCGTATTTTTTGTTGCTGTAACTCCACTCAGCACTAGGCAAACTGCGCGTTTCGCATTATATTGCATTGCATGATTCGGCAAATGGAGCTGGTGGAGAAAATCCGCGCTTATGACCCGGGCGCCGATGAGGACGCCCTCAACCGGGCCTATGTCTACGCCATGCAAAAACATGGCACACAAACGCGGGCATCGGGTGATCCCTACTTCTCGCACCCCGTGGAAGTAGCCTATAAACTCACCCAATATCGACTCGACACCGCTTCCATCATCACCGCTTTGCTACATGACACGGTGGAGGATACCGACGCCACGCTGGATGAAATTGAACATTTGTTCGGGCTTGAAATTCGCGGATTGGTGGATGGTGTCACCAAGCTAAACCGGCTTGAAATCAAGTCGGAATCCAGCAAACAGGCGGAAAATTTTCAGAAGCTAGTGCTTGCCATGGCGCAAGATCTGCGGGTGCTGATGGTGAAATTGGCCGACCGTCTGCACAATATGGAGACGTTGCACTATATTCCTAAGCCCGAAAAACGTCAGCGCATCGCCCGCGAAACGTTAGAGATTTATGCCGCCCTTGCCGAGCGCATTGGCATGCGCCGCATGAAGGAAGAATTGCAGGATCTAGCCTTTAAAGAACTTTTCAGCGAAGCGCGTGAATCCATTATCAAGCGCCTCGATTTTCTGCGTCAGCAGGGCCAAAGCCAGGTAGATCGGGTGGAAGAAATTCTGCGTGAATTGGTGGATGCTGGCGGGCTTAAGAACGTTAGAATTTATGGCCGCGAGAAAAAACCCTATTCCATTTGGAAAAAAATGGAGTCCAAAGGCATCACGTTTGAACAGCTGGCCGATATTGTGGGATTCCGCATCATCACGACCGATGTGGCGGGCTGCTATCATGCGCTGGGGCTGATTCACGAGAAATACCATACCATTCCGGGCCATTTTAAAGACTATATTTCCACCCCCAAAGTAAACGGCTACCAGTCCATCCACACGGCGGTGATTGGCCCGCAGCAACAGCGCATTGAAATTCAAATCCGCAGCGTGGACATGCAGGAAGTGGCCGAATATGGGATCGCCGCCCACTGGGGCTATAAGGCGGGGCAAGACAAAGCAAATACCGAGGGCAAGCAATATCGCTGGGTGCGCGAGCTGCTGGAGATTATGGAGCAATCCGAGGGTGCCGAGGAGTTCCTCGAGCACACCAAGCTGGAAATGTATCACGACCAGGTGTTTTGCTTCACCCCCAAGGGCGATATTATTGCCCTGCCCCGCAATTCCACCCCGGTGGATTTTGCGTTTGCCGTGCATTCGGGCGTGGGCTTCACCTGCGTCGGTGCCAAGGTGAATGGGCGCATTGTGCCGCTGAAACATGCACTTAAAAACGGCGATCAGGTGGAAATCATCACCGCTAAAACCCAAACGCCAAGCCCCAGCTGGGAACGGTTTGTGGTCACCGGCAAGGCGCGCAGTGAAATCCGCCGCTATATCCGCGATCAACAGCGCGATGAATATGTAACGCTGGGCAAAGCCATTCTGGCCAAAACCTTCAAACAGGAGGGCCATGACGTTACCGAAAAAATGCTGGAACCGGCGCTGGCCGTCTTCAAAAAGAAAGAAGCCGATGATTTATATGCCGAGGTGGGTGAGGGCATTATCAACCGCAATCAGGTCTATGATGCGGTGTTCCACACCCGTAAATCCGAATCGGCGGGTGTTAAAAACCCGTTTGAAACGCTCAATGTTAAAAAGAAATCAAAGAAATCGGTCCCCATGCCCATTCGCGGGCTTATTCCAGGCATGGCTATTCATTATGCGGGCTGCTGCCACCCCATTCCGGGTGATAAAATTGTGGGCATTGTGGCCAGCGGCAAGGGCATCACCATTCACACCATGGATTGTGATACGCTGGAAAACTTCGCTGATAGCCCCGAGAAATGGATCGACGTGGCATGGGATGCCAGCGGTCAGGAAGATGTGTTTGTGGGGCGTTTGAAACTGAGTGTGAGCCATGAAACCGCAGCTTTGGCCAGTGTCGCCAACGTGATTGCGAAAGATGAAGGCAATATCAGCAACCTTAAAATTACCGGCCGCAACACCGATTTTTTCGATATTCTCATCGATGTAGAAGTGAAAAATGCCCGTCATTTGGCCGGCATTATCACCAGTTTACGCGCCAAAGACGTGGTGCAAGCGGTTGATCGGGCTTAGTTTATTGCCCTGCTGTTGTCATCCCCGCGAAAGCGGGGATCTTAGTCTAAGTGCCGTTTGGCCTTAGATTCCCGCCTGCGCGGGAATGACAAAAACTCAGGTTCCAGCCCTAAAAGCAACCTTCACAAAAGCTTCACACTCAATAGCCATAAAATCAGTTACATTGGCATCATAGAGTTATTTTAAACGTGGAGATAAACATGTTCGGTAAAGAAGGTAAAGGCGCAGGCACACCAGAGGGCGCAGGCACACCAGAGGGCGCAGGCACACCAGAGGCTACAGAAGGGCTTTCCCAGGCTACTTCATTGAAAGATTATGCGAAGAAAATGGCTGAAAAACGGGTTGAAAATGCCAACAATGCTTTTGCTGATCGCCTGAAACCAGAAGGTGCAAAAAGAGGTAAATTATTTAGCCTTTTCCATGGCGAAGAGCACCACGACTTAATTTTAGATAAAAAACTGGCCAAAATGCACTTGAATGGCGCATCGGCCGAGGAAATTGCTAAAGTTGAGCAAGCGGGTAGCAAGGGTCTTGGCTTCTTAGAAAAAATTCGCCCGGGCAAAACAGCCGCCGTAGCGGGTGCTGCTGCTGTTACCGGCATGGTGCTGGCAAGTATGGGCAACAAAGGACCAAGCGAACAGGCCACTGCGGTTGAAGCAGGCCGTGATGATCAACAAATGGCTCGCGCTTAACTTTAGAAAAGAAGTGGCATAAAGAATATGGGTTTCGAAACAACAATTAGATCTGTCGGTGAAAGTCTTGCGAAAGCAGGAAGAGGTGCCGCACCAGGGCTAAAAGAAGCCGCTTCCACTGCATATGGCCACAGCAAAGCAGGCCTTCACGAAGCCAGCAGTTTCATTAAAGCAAATGGGGGCTGGTGGGGTGCCAGCAAGCAATTCGCCAAAGACCGCCCACTGGTCACTGGCGCTGCCGCAGTCACTACAGGGGTTGTTGCAACCCATGCCGTTTTCGGCAATCATCAGCGCGATCAAATGAATCGCCGTGCGCAAAGTCATGAAATTTACCGTTAAATCACGGCATCCACGATTAACCCCAAAGGCAGCCATTGGCTGCCTTTTTTAGTTGGTGACCTCTTTTTTGTCATCCCGGGCATGACCCGGACCCGAACGAAGTGAGAGAGGCGATTTAAAAAGAAAGACTGAGCCAATCTTCTTCAAGGAGATTCCTGCTTTCGCAGGAATGACAAATGGGGTAATTCCTATTCAGAATGAGTATCCACAACGTTAAATGACAAAAATATGCGCAAACTTCGCCTCGGCGTGAATATCGACCATGTGGCCAC
>CANEUT010000011.1 GCA_947441895.1 Rickettsiales bacterium
CAAACGCTACCACCAATTCGGTGAATACTATTACCAATTACAAACAAGACGGCTGGCCACTGGCGTGGCGCGGTTATATTTCAAGCAAGGATGACGCAACGCGCTTCCCTAATTTTGGTGGATCAAGTGGCCTTAAATCAGGGCTCGACAGCGCCGATTTAGGGGACATTATTCTGTTCCCCAAAGGCAGCGGTAAAGCCGGCGACAAGCCTGGATTGCCAAAGCTTGCCAAAGTCAGCAAAGTTTACCGCTGCGACGATAACAAAAACTGCTCGGTTGAAGTGGCTGAAGTAGATAACGGCAAATACCCTGATGCTTGCGGCACAACCGATGCCTGGGGCGAAGTGAAAACACGCACCATTTACAAACCCGGAAAAATGCCGCCCAATATTTCAGGTGAAATTGACCGCATTAGATCAACGGCAAACTGCGAAGATACCAAGCTTTCACATTGTGTGCTGGAGGAGTGGGATAGTATTAAATATTATCGCATCGCCGAGGATGTGCGTAGCAGCGGTTGCGACAAATTAAAAGCGAGTGAGTGCAAATGATTTTAACCATGCATCGCTTTGTTGTTTTGCCGCTCATCGCATTTTTTTGTTGTATGGGTGCTGGTAACGGGTTTGCAACCGACACTCCTCCGTCCATTGTGAATTGCGCAGGACTCATTGAAAATCGGCAAGATATCAGGGCTAATCCAGCCGATGTCATGCAATGTATCAACCGTGGCGCCGACCCGATTGCAGCTATTCGTGTGAATGAGGGGAAAAGTGAGGGCGTCAAAATTGGCGTGGCCAATGGATTTGCAGTGGGCACCGTTAATGCACCCGAAAATTCGCCACGAGCGGTGAACGCCAATGCCAGTGTTTCTCGCAGCGCCATCACCGCCAGCTGCACGTTCCCACCCCGCTTGAATATCAGCCTCAGCGGCATTTCAATGAAGCCCGGCTCATGTCTTGATTTTATCAAAGGACTTTTCAAAGATAAAACTGGGCAACCAGGAACGCCAACCACCCCCGTAACACCTCCCATTGATGTCAGCCCGACAGGCAGCAATCCAGGAAATGCTGACACGGCTGCAAGCTGCGCCGCCGACAACGATACCACGGGGGTTTATGGCGCTAAAGTTGCCCTCAGCAGTCAACAAAATGCGCTTGTTTGCGGCGGGGCCATTCCACTGAGCAATTATCAAATGAGCCTGAATCCAAACCCCACTGCACTGGCCAGTACGGAATATGGTGCCTATTATATCTGGCTCTATCAGAAACGGCAAAATGGCAGCTACAGACTGATGGCAAACAATCCGTTAAAGATACCTACATTTTTGGGAAACTGGAATAGCGATACCAATACATGTGATGATAAAATAGATCTGGGAGCGCCCATTGCGCAGTTGATTAGCTATAATAATGCCAGCCAATCCATCGCCTTACGGCTCACTTCCAAAGGTCCTAAAGTGGATGGAGTGGCCACAGAAAAAGAAAGTGAAGATGCGCTTTATTATGATGAAAAGAATGTAGAAAAATTCTTAGTGATTCCCGTCATCGGCGGGGTGCCACAAGTTCCAGAAGAATGCGCGCCACCGGCCGATTATTATAAACCTATTCAGCCCTCACAAAACGATATGACGATCGACATGTCGCCTGCCCTTCTTTGCGAATCATCCCCCGAACAATGCGCATTAACTACCGGTACTTCTTCAGACACCAGCAGTTGCGACTTGGTGAATATTCTGCCTTCAGGCGAAATTCAAACCAGTGCCGGTACTGTTAGCTGTGCGGGCAAAATTCTTTATTCCGTCCTCAATCGTCCGAATTTAATTTTCAATCCTGGCAGCACACCTATCAGCACCACGATTGAGGGCCGCACTGCCGTGATGATGGGAACATTGCCAGACAGCAAAATTTATGCCCCGACCGATACGGTTATTCACCTTGGCACCAATGCACCAAAATTTGTTCTGAACGATGGTGGAACATTAGGAATGACCGACAATTCACGCTTAAAAATGAGTGGCCCCGCCACCATCAACCCACAAAATGCAAGTGTTACACTCACCAATGGCGGGCAATTACTAAGCCCAACGGGCAGCATTATCAGAGAAATTCCGGCAGGAAGCACCTATAGCCCAACCAACCCCATTCTGCCCCTCACCTTTACCATTGGTCGCAGCATTGAAATGCCGGCAGGTTATCAAATTCCCACTCAGCCCAACCCTTATGTGCGGTTACCGCTTGATACCCAATAGCGTTGCGCCGCTTCAAGCCCCGCCAAATCGCCCACATTCAGCCAATCGCCATCATGCACCACGGCGCGCATGTTTTGGTGCCAGCCATCGGCTTGTTCGTTCCGTTTCCAAAGGCGTGAAAGCGAAAACGGCCCATCGGGGCAATCAACAAATACACGCGGATGCATTATTTCAACGCCCGTAAACATATAAGGCGCCACCTCACCTGCTTTTGGCCTGCGAATACGTCCATCGGCATCAATAAAAAAATCACCTTTGCCTTCAGCACCAATCACTCGCGCATTGGGCACCAGTAACATAAGGAAATCTAAATCATCGCTCCACGACTCTTTCATACGAGTAATGGGATGCACGGGTTGTTGCGGAAAAATAGCATCACTGTTCATGGTTAGAAATGGCTGCATGCCAAGCATTGGCAATGCTTTTAGCACACCGCCGCCCGTTTCAAGCGGCGGTGAACCTTCGCGTGAAAGATGCACACGCGGCGAGACACGTTTCGCCAAATGCGCTTCCAGCTGATCGGCCCGATAAGAGCTATTCACCACCACCTCATTAAGCCCTGCATCGGCCAACCAATCCAAACACCAATCGATCAGGGGTTTTTCGGCCACCTCAATCAGCGGTTTTGGCAATGTATCCGTGAGTGGACGCATGCGTGTGCCAAACCCTGCCGCTAAAATCATGGCATGGGTGAGGATCATAATACTATTCCGCCAATAGCAGCATTGGCCGTGCAGCGACCACGCCACGAAGTGGGGATATGCGTATCGATAAATGCTTTGATTGGCGCAAGCGCCGGATGTGACAAATCATGCGCGAAATGCCCCCACACACGTGGCAAATAATCGAGATAATGCTCTTTGCCGTCACGCACGCAAAGCCGCATAAAAATGCCGATGATTTTAGCATTACGCTGCGCCGCCAACACCGCATAGCGCGCCGCCAGTTCGTGCGATTCTTCACCCGTCGCCGTTGCAAAACGGGCAAAACAATCCGCCATGGTTTGTGGGCTCACATCGCGCCGCGCATCTTCAAGCAGCGATGCCAAATCATAGGCCGGATCGCCCCACAACGCGTCTTGATAATCGATCATGCCAACGGCTGAATGGCCTTTTTTATCATCCAACCAAAATAAATTATCGGCATGATAATCACGGTGAACAAGGCAAATTTGCTTCAAATGCGCCGCTTCTAAAACGCTGCGCCAAATATTTAAATATTCATCACGCAGCTGTTTGGCTTTTTCAATCCCCAGCACTTGCGGCAGAAACCACTCCACCAACAGCGCTGCTTCGCGCAAATACACTTCCATATCATAAGGTTTTAATGCCTGTTTTAAGGGGATAGCATTTGTATGGCTCGATTGATAAATCACTGCCAGCGCCTCAATCGCAGCAAGATAGATTTCCTTCTCTCGCGTTGGATTCGCTTTCAGCAACCGGCTGAAGGATTGGTCACCAAAATCTTCCAATAGCAAAAATCCCGCCTCTTCATCGGCGGCTAAAACACTGGGAACCGTTACGCCCAACTCGGCTAAATGTTGTGTTACCGCCAAAAATGGCCGCACATCTTCCCATGGTGGCGGAGCATCCATAAGCACTGCCACAATATTTTGGTGAATAACACGCTCATAACGACGAAAGGATGCATCGCCCGCCAACATGCTGCGCGTGGCGCCATTCCAGCCGCTGCGAATAAGAAACGCATCCATTTCAGGGCCACGATCGGGTCGGATATTTGTCATGCCATCAATCCATCAAAACGTGCATCACCCGCCACATGACTGATGAAGTATTCGCCAACTTCATTCAGCGCAAAAGAAAGCGCAAGCGTCACGGGCATTTTTGTGGTTCCCAAACGCTCTGGCCACTCAATGACGGTGATTGCCTGCAACGCTTCTTCAAACCCCAGCTCCACCAGCTGCGATGCATGTTCAATGCGATAAAGGTCGTAGTGATAAATCTCGCAGGCTTCACCCGAAGCCAAAATAATGGGATAGGTTTGTAGCAAAGTGAATGTGGGGCTGGTTACCTCAACCTCGGCATGTGAGAGCGCCTGAATGAGAAATTGAGAAAAGCATGTTTTTCCTGCCCCCAAATCACCAGCGAGTGTGACCACATCGCCACGAACCAAACGCAAAGCAAGGTTTTCCGCTATGTTTTTTGTGTCTGCTAAGCGAAGTGGGCGGTTAATCACGTTCATCGATCCACGCCATTTGAATGGCCTCTAAAATCTTTTCATTACAGCCATTTGCATCGCCAATGAAGCCGGGAAGCCCTAAAATCCACGATCTCAGATCAGTAAATCGCAAATTAATGTTATCAGCTTCGGGATGCCCCTCTTCCAACGCAATTGCAATTTTCTGTACATCTTGCCAGCGCATGATTAATCTCCCGCCTAGTTCATTGTCTTCATTAAGGGTCTAGACTATGCCAATCAACAAAAACATGCCCATTCTCATCGTTGATGATTATAAAACCATGCTGCGCATTGTGCGCGGGCTGCTAAATCAAATTGGTCTCACTAACATTGATGAGGCAACCGATGGCACCATGGCCTGGGATATGGTGCAGAAAAAGCAGTATGGTCTCATTGTTTCGGACTGGAACATGGAGCCCATGTCAGGCTTTGAATTTTTGAAGCTGGTGCGCGCTAATCCAGCCACACGACCCCTTCCTTTCATTATGGTTACCGCCGAAAGTAAGACTGAAAATATTATCGCCGCCAAACAGGCTGGCGTCAGCAATTATATCGTTAAGCCATTTAATGCCGTCACATTAAAACAAAAAATTGAAGCTGTTTTCGGCCCATTTTAAACGGGAGACTAGTTCATGGCGACTCAACTAACTGCCGAGCAACTGCAAGGCGAGATTGAAAAAATTGCGATGTATATTTCGCAGGCAAAAATGGAAATTGCTGCCATTTCACTGCCGGATGGACAAAATGGCACTGATAAAAACATTACCCATGCCACGCTCGAGCTGACCGAGGTCATTCGTCATACTGAGGAAGCTACCAACACCATTATGGATAATGCCGAAGCGATCATGATACTTGCGGTCAGTTTATCTGACGCCAAACTTTCTGCTAAACTCGGTGAACATTCTGCTGGCATTATGGAAGCCTGCAGCTTTCAAGATATTACCGGCCAACGTATCAGCAAAGTGCTAAAAACGTTGCAACAAATTGAAATGCGCGTTGGCAACTTAGTGAAGCTGTTTGGCGGTACACTGCCCGATGGTTTTGAGGTGGGTGCCATCGAAATTGGTACTCGTCGGGCCGACGAAGACCTTCTCAACGGCCCTCAGCTTGGCAAAGACAAGCCAAGCCAAGATGAGATTGATAAGCTCTTTAAATCTTCCTAAAGATCGTTGCATTGGTTCAGATTTGCGCCATGATAGGCGCAAAGACTATGAAAACTCGTACACATCTATTGCTGTTATTATTTGCTGCCATATTTATGGCAACAACACCCGCGCATGCACAGCAATCTGGTGCTAAAAACTCGAAGGATTTTCAGCGAATTATATTTAATTTTGACGAGCCAAGCCGCCTAAACATTAGCAATAGTGGCACATCACTGGTTTTGAAATTTGATCGTCCGGTTAAAGAATCCGCCGACGCGATTAAAGCCAAACTGAATGGCTATGCCACCAATGCCAGCATTTCAGCCGATGGCAAAACTGTTAATCTCACCATGAACAAAGTGTACCGCGTGCGCCAATTTGTGAGCGGGTCCTCGCTTGGTATTGATGTGGTTGGTCAAGGGCAAGAAGTGAAAGAAATTGCGCCTGAGTCCGAAGCAAAACCAGCACCGAAGCCTGAAAAACCAAAACCAGCACCGGAAACGAAAAAATCAGACGATGCTATTTTTTCAACCAAGAAGCGTGAAGCACCTGCAGCAGCAACAACTTCACCCGCTGCATCTAAAAAAACTGAAAAGAAACCCGTCCCTCCCTCAGAACGCACCATTTACACCACCAAGCCCGATTTGCCAGTTTCAGCCACTGCATCCGTCGCAGATACGGATGTGGTGGAGCCCCCCAAAGCCACTGATACACTGACAACGAAAAAGTCCGCTGCAGAAAAAGAAGCTGCCATAGCTGAAGTGAAGCCTGCCATAGCCCCTGCGGCTAAACCAACAGAACCCAAGGAAAAAGTGGTTGAGAAAGCCAAACCTGCGGAAGCAAACGCCAAAATTCCATTTATAGTGGGCGCACGTACTACCGCCACAGGAACGGAAATCAATTTCCCCTGGCAAGAACGCACCGCCGCAGCGGTGTTCGAGCGTGCCAACGATATTTGGATTGTTTTTTCACGCCCAAGCAATGCCAATCTTAAATTACTGCGCAGCGTGCTGCCCGCCACCGTGCTTACCATCAACCAATACGCCTATGCCGGAAATACCGTATTGCGCCTCACGACCGATGGCAGCATCCATGCTACCGCCAGCCAGCCCGATAATGGCTATGGGTGGAATGTGTTGCTTAGCCCCGCCCAAAATCCTGCCTTGCTTGAAGTAACGGTGGGTGGTGATGGCGAAGGCATCAACCGCCACTTGGTGCTGAGCGCTTTTGATGTGGCTCCAACCTTACGTTTTTATGATCCCCGCGTGGGCGATTGGTTAGTTATTGTGCCAACGTTTGAAGCGGGCCGAGGTATTGTGTTTGAAAAACGTTTTCCTGAAATTACCCTTTTTGCCACCAATCAGGGCGTGGCAGCCACCACCGCGCGCGAGGATTTAAAAACTGAAATCACGCGCCTCGGCCTAAAATTAAGTACCGCCGATGGACTGAAAGTTTCAGAAAATCTGCCCGTCCAAACCGATGGTACTTCGGCCAAAGTTCCTCTTGCTGGCATGGGAAATTCAGGCGTTTTACTGCCTTATCGCCTGTGGTTTGTATCGCCTGACCAATTCACCAGCGTCGAAACGCAGCGTGTTCAGGCAGCCACCACGGCATCAAAAGATTATCGGCCAGATGCACTCATGTCGCTGGTGACGCTTTATTTGGGCCAAGGCATGGGCGCGGAAGCCCATGGCTATCTCAGCATGCTCGAACAAAACCATCCGGAATATTATAAAAGCAATAAACTGGCTTTGCTACATGCCGCTTCGTATTTTTTAATGAATCGTCCAACCGAAGCCGCGGCACGTTTGGCATCACCCGAATTAAATGATGTGGCAGAAGCCACCTTGTGGCGCGAAGCAATGCAGCTTTACACCCCCCGTGCCAGCACCGTTCAAAAGCAAATACAACAAGTGGAAAGCGAAATAGCCGCTGAAGAAAATGCCGTCAAAATTGCAACTGAAAATAAAGTGGCCACCGGTGTGGCTGCCGCATCGGTTGAACCTGCATCTGCCGTGGTTGATAAAGAAGTCTTCCATTTCCTTAAATACAATAAGCCCTATTTGCAATTCTACCCACCCGCCATTCGTCAGAAAATGGCTATTCTGGCGGCCGACGCCTACATGGCCAACGAGCAGGAAGAAAAAGCCCTCGCCGCGTTTGATACACTCAACAAAGATGGCATTTTAAAACCGGTTCAGCCCTATGCCGAATTTGCGCTGGGGGCCATTGCCGCCAAGAAAAAGAAAATTGAAGAGGCACTCACCATTTTTGATCGCCTCGCCGCTGATAAAAAAGAACGCTATGTATCGGCGCGAGCGCGCTATGCCGCCGCCATGCTTCGTTACAGCAAAGGCATGATCACCCCTGAACAAGCCGTGGATGAAATTGAAAATACCCGCAGCACCTGGCGCGGCGATGCGCTGGAATATGAAATGCTGATGAAGCTTGCGAATATTTATAAAGACATGAAACGCTACGACGATACATTGCGCAGCTGGCGCAACGTGATTGAAAATTTTCCGACCGACCCTGATTATTTAGTGGTTTCGGGCAACATGAGCGCCCTTTTTGAGGATTTATATTTGCACGGCCTGGCCGATGATATGCCACCACTAAAAGCGCTTTCGCTGTTTTATGAATTCCGCGACATTACCCCGCTTGGCGACAAAGGCGATCAGGTCATTCAAAATCTGGCGGATCGTCTGGCGAAATTTGATTTGATCGACCGCGCCACCCAGCTGCTTGACCATCAAATTAAATTCCGCGTGGGCGGCGAACAGCGCTCGCGCATTGGTGCGCGTCTGGCATTACTGCATTTACTCAATCGTCAACCCAAGGAAGCGCTTGCCGCGCTTGAAGCCACCAACTTTGGCGAAAATAACCCCGAATTAAGAATTCAACGCCAGCAATTAAATGCCGATGCGTTAAGCCGCTTAGGCCGCCATGAAGAATCCATTTCCATGCTTTTTAATGACACCACCAAAATCGGCTCATTGCTGCGACTTGATGTGTTGTGGGCCATGAAAGATTGGCCCAATGTGGTGAACCGCGCCGAAGATATTTTATCGGCCCGCGCCAATTTAACAGCGACATTGACACCAGAGGAAACCGAAGTGCTGCTAAAGCTGGCTTTGGCCTATAATTTCCAAAGCGACTATACTCAGCTGCGCTATTTGCGTGATTATTATTCGAGCCTTATTCCCGACACCGCCTATAAACAGGTGTTCGACTTTATCACCAACGATACCGCGCCGCTGGACGCCGAAGATTTCTCGATGATCGCGAAGCAAATTAGCAATACGGAAACGTTCCTGACCACCTTCCGCACCAAAATTGCCAACGGCAAATTAAGCGATACGATAAAATAACTACTCGCTATCGACCCGCTTAAAATCACCCTCAATCGTGGTGGTGGGTTTGCTGGTCGATGACGGCTCTTCCGGCGGAACACCGGGCCTTGGATTCAAAATACCTTTGGCCAGCAGGTAATCACGCAGGTGCGTCCACACCACTGCCGCAACGCCCACCGCAAATAAAAACAACAGCAGCCAGAACGACACCCACAGGGCAATGCCCATTCCCAACAGCAGCAGGGCAAAACCCGCCATTTGCATAATCCACGGCATTAGACACCTCTTTCGGGAATTGAATATATCTGCGTTGCTGTTTTGGCGTGGCAGTCTGCAAGGCAAGGCACAAAGGCAATAGCGGCACCTATTGGCAAGCGACTTAACGATGCAGATGCCCGCCAAAACGCAACCCGTAGGGACGGATAATTTTTTAAAATGGCATTGTCGGAAGGCTTGCCCGTAAAGCCCGCTACGCGCTGCACCTTCTTCCTAGCCATTTTAAAAAATTTTCTCGTCGCAGTCATATGCAATTCCCGAAAGAGGTGTCTAAACTACTCCAAATGATCGAACAAGACTGCCAGATAGCATGTACCAACCATCAATCAGCACAAAGAAAATAATTTTGAATGGCAGCGAAATAACCGCCGGCGGCAGCATCATCATACCCATGGCCATCAGCACGGAGGCCACTACCATGTCGATAATAAGAAACGGAATGAAGATAAGAAAACCAATTTCGAATGCGCGGCGCAGCTCACTAATCATGAAGGCGGGAATAAGCACCTGATAAGGCACATCGCTCGGCTTATCGATTTTTGTTTTGCTGATATTGACAAAAAGTCCCAAATCTTTTTCGCGCACATGCTGCATCATGAATTCATGAAACGGTGCGGCGGCAAGCTTCAACCCCTGCTCTTGGGTTACTTTTTCAGCCATCAGCGGCGCAATGCCATCATTATAAGATTTCTCAAACGTAGGGGTCATAATAAACAGGGTAAGAAAAAGCGCCAACGCCACCAGCACCTGGTTGGGCGGCGTACTTTGTGTACCAATGGCAGTGCGCACAAATGACAACACAATCATGATGCGCATGAATGAGGTCACCATCACCAAAATGGAGGGCGCAAGGCTGAGCACCGTCATGAGAATGACAAGCTGCACAATATGCGCCGTGGCCGTGCCACCGCTGTTGCCCATATTCAGACTGAGGGTTTGCGCCGTTGCTGAAAGTGGCAGCAACGCAGCCATCAGCAGTACTGAAAGTCGATTATACACGCGGCTCATTTTGTATCCCATTGATTGATAAGCGTGGCGTTATCGCCTGCCACCAGCAACAGATACTCGCGCGCATCGACGCGCACCAGCATCAATTTACGTTTGGGGTCTAAATAGAGCACATCCACAATGGCTAAGCGGCCTTGTTGACCCGTTGCACCGCGCAGTTTTTTATCCAAGCCGGTGCGTTTTATTACATAAGCCAGCCCCCAAATAAGGGCGACCACAAGTGCCAGCGCCAAGCTGCCCCGTGAAAAATCAGAAAGTTCCATTATGACTCCGGTGTGCTGAGATAAGCGCGGGCAGCGCGGTGATGGCTTGTCAGCGCGTTCATATCATCGCCCACTTTATCGCGGGCCTGTTGCATGTGTGCGGTTAATGTTTTCATACGCTCTACTAAATGATCAATTTCCGGCGCATATTCTTTTGCATGTTCAACGCTTAGACTGGCAAGTCGCTCGCGCAACACATCCACCGTTGCATCAAGCGTGGTGAGTGCCTCAACATTTTTTTCGGCCAATAGTTTTTCCGCCTGATCGACATAGGTAAGAATGTCACCCAGTAATAATTCAGGCTGCAAGGATGCGCTCATTGAATTTCTCCGTTATGACGCAGTTTTCGGTTTTAGCGCGGCGTTCGCTTTGTAAACATAGGAAAGAATTTCAGCCACCGCCGTGAACGCTTCCAGCGGAATGGGTGAATCAACCTCAATCAGCGATAAAATATCAACCAGCTCGGCATCCTGGCGCACTTTAATGCCACGTTCAAACGCAATGGCCAAAATTTGCTCGGCAATAGCGCCCTGCCCACTGGCCGTCACCCGAGGCGCGCTGTCTACCCCGCGCTCATATTCCAGCGCCACCGCTTTGCTAATGCTTGGCGCGGCCGCAGCACCGCGCGCATCGGTTTCCTGAAGGTCGATCACGGGTGGGTTGGGTTCTTCGGTCATTCACTTTTCGGCGGTAAGGGTGCGTCTAAATGCGAAAGGTCAAAGTCACCTTCCATGAAATCCACATCACCATCGCCCGAGCCTGAGGCAGCAACATTTTCCGCCATAATTTTATCGTAGAGTTCTTTACGCAGCACGGTGGCATCGGGCGGGAAATCAAATCCCAGCTTTACTGTTTTGCCCCGAACCTCAATGACAGTGATCTCAATGGTATTATTCACCACAATCGATTCACCTAATTTACGCGACAAATACAGCATGGATACCTACTGGCTGGCTGTGTGACCTACTGGTGATTCTTGCTTACCACAGGCATCTTTTCCATGCCAGCGAAGATTTTTATTGATAAATAGGTAATTTTTGCCTATATTGAAAATAACAGATGGGGCATTAAGCCTCACGCCCCTTAAAAAGCTAGGCTTCCATTCATTCACTTAACTGGCATCAGGTTTGCATTGGTAAGGTGAAAAGAGAAACAAAGGAGCCCCGATGACGAATATTAATACACCTCCGGCCCTGATGCGGATGCTAAGCACCCAAATGGGCTACACCACCGAACGCCAAGGCGTTCTGGCACAAAACATGGCCAATGTGGACACGCCCGCTTATAGCGCCCGCGACCTTAAAAAGCTCGATTTCAGTAAAATGGCCTCGCTTGAATCAAAACGTCTGGAAATGGCAATCACCGCCCCTCAGCACAGCGGTGGCACCTTGGGCAATAAAATGCGCATTCAAGATGAAAAAAACCGTAAGCCATTTGAAACAACACCCACCAAAAACAGCGTGGTGCTGGAAGAGCAAATGGCAAAAATTTCTGACAACAACGCCCAATTTCAAATGTCGAGCACGCTGCTGAAAAAATACACGCAACTTTACCGCACCGCTGCGGGTAATCGCTAATAACAGGAGTTACCCATGGACCTGATGGATGCTGTTCATATTTCTGCCGCTGGCATGCGCGTTCAAACCGATCGCCTGAAAGTGGTTGCCCAGAACATCGCGAACGCCGAATCGGTGGGCACACGCTCGGGCCAGGAACCTTATCGTCGTAAAACCATCGAATTTAAAAATGTGCTCGACCGCGAAACCAAATTAAATTTGGTGCAAACCAAACGCATCAGCACCGATAAGTCGCAGTTCAACAAACAATACGAACCCAACAACCCCAACGCCGATGATCAGGGCTATGTATTATACCCCAACGTCAGCAGCATTCTTGAAATGGCGGACATGCGCGAAGCCCGCCGCGGCTATGAAGCAAACCTAAATATTATTGAAGCGTCAAAAGCCATGATGACACAAACCATTGGTTTATTGAAATAACGGTAACCACTGTGCTACGCTCACGCCATAGCCGATAGGAGATTTTATGTCAGACATTCGTTTTTCAAAAGCTGCAAGCGCCTATCAGGACGCATTTCGCGCCGCGCAAAACATTGTTGAAAAAACCAGCATTGGTGGTGGCGACGAATCAAAATCGGCCAACAAAGCCAGCTTTTCGGAAATGGTGGGCACCGCATTACAGGGCGCGGTGGATACAGGTTACAAAAGCGAAGCGGTTTCCACCAAATCATTGCTGGGCAAAGCCAGCATGACCGACGTGGTGACCGCCGTGGCCGATGCTGAAACAGCGCTGAACACCGTCGTCGCCATTCGTGACCGCGTCATTAACGCGTACCAAGACATCATTAAAATGCCGGTCTAGTTTTGCTGCCGTTCATTTTTTAACATCGCTATCGTGGATTGCAGCTTGCGCTGAAATGACGATTGTGACAGCGTCTCGATCATTGCGATAGGATAGATAAGAAATGGAATCAGCTGACATTGTTCACCTCACACGTCAAGGCATCTGGGTGCTGATGATTGTCAGCGCCCCCATGATGATTACGGCGCTGGTGGTTGGCTTGGCGGTTTCGCTGGTGCAGGCCCTCACCCAAATTCAGGAAACCACCCTCACCTTTGTGCCAAAGCTTGTCGCCATGCTCATTGTCATGATGCTGGCGCTGCCATTTATGCTGCAATCGCTGCAAGATTATGGCAACGAATTGTTCGAACGCATCGCCACCATCGAGTGACGGCAGCGTCATGACCTATTCCCCGCTGAACGATTTTCTTCTTTCCCAGCTTTTTACATTTTTGCTTATTTTTTGCCGCACCGGCTCGGCTATTATGGTGCTCCCGGGTTTTGGCGAACCGTATATTGCCCCGCGTATTCGCTTGCTGTTTGCCATTGCGCTGGCCATTTTGCTTACCCCCTTGCTTGAAGATAAAATTCCCACCATGCCCAAGGCGGGGCTTGGCCTTGGCATGTTGATGATTGCCGAAATTCTCATCGGTCTTTTTATTGGTACCATTGCGCGCATCATTCTTTCTGCCATTCACGTCGCGGGTACCATTATTTCACTGCAAACATCGCTTTCATCCGCCACCATTTTTGATCCCAGCACCGCTGCGCAATCGACCGTCATCAGTAATTTGCTCAGCATTACGGTCATGACGTTATTTTTTGTGTTGAATCTTCATCACCTGGTGATTGCAGCGCTGGTACAAAGCTATGATGTTTTTACGCCAGGCGCATTTCCCAACGTTTCCGACATGAATATGCTGACGCTGCAAACATTCGGTGGGGCATTTACACTGGGCGTCATGCTGTCGGCGCCGCATATTGTTTACGGTTTACTGTTTTACATGGCGGGTGGGCTTATGAACCGCCTGATGCCAAGCTTTCAGGTGTTTTTTGTGCTCATGAGCCCACAAATTCTCATCGGCATGTTTTTACTTTTTGCCATTTTGCCCATGCTCTTGCGGGTGTTTATGGGGTCCATGGAAGATCAACTCAGCAATTTTATTGTACCACTTTAGGAAGCAGCCGCCATGTCGGAAGAATCAGAAGACGATTCCTCAAAGACCGAAGAACCGACCCAGAAACGGCTCGATGAGGCCCGTAAGAAAGGCCAAACCATATCGACGCGTGAGCTTAACCACTTTTTTATGATGCTGGCGCTGGCGTTTTTTATCATGGCGCTTGCACCTGCGTTTTGCATTTCTTTGATGAAGATACTAACCCCCTTCATCACCCGACCCGATGCGTTTGAAGTCACACCGGCAGGCGTTAAAGATACCTTTGCTAATGTCATCGCCGAAACAGCGCTCATCTTAGTCGTACCACTTATCTTACTCAGTTTTGTGGCTGCCATTGCGCCTGCCGTTTTGCAAGGCAAGCTTCTTATTTCTGCGGAATCCATTAAGCCTAAACTCAGCAAAATATCGCCACTCTCTGGCTTCAAGCGCATTTTTGGCATGAAGGCGCTGGTGGAATTTCTTAAAAACTTTCTGAAGGTCCTCATTGTCGGCATCGCCACGGTGATGACAGTGCTACCTTACCGTAACAACATGGAACGGCTGCTAACGACGGATAAAGCGTCGATGCTTGAATTTACGCAAGCGATGGCAGGGCGCATGCTTATTGCTGCCTGCATTTTCCTCTTTTTTCTATCGCTGCTCGATTATCTCTATCAACGCATTATTTTCATGAAACAAATGCGCATGACCCGCCAGGAATTAAAAGACGAATATAAGCAACAAGAAGGCGACCCGATGGTCAAAGGAAAAATTCGCCAATTACGCCGCGAACGCGCCCAAAAACGCATGATGGCCAACGTGCCCAAAGCCGATGTCATTGTCACCAACCCCACCCACTATGCCATCGCCCTACAATATGATTCCGCAAGCATGCCCGCCCCCATCATGCTGGCCAAAGGCACCGATGGGGTGGCCATGCGCATTCGCGACATGGCGACAAAACATAAAATTCCTATTGTTCGCAATCCGCCGCTTGCCCGCGTGCTTTACGAAACCACCGATATCGATGATGAAATTCCTATCGAGCATTATCAAGCGGTCGCAAAAATCATCGGTTATGTTTACAAACTCAAAGGTAAAAAACCAGAAAAACCCGGATCAGGTAAAGGGGGTGGCCCAACCAGCAATCGTCCTATTCTAAATATGAAAAAATAGAATAATGGTTGCCAAATCATGCGGTTCGCCTATCTTAAGCCAACAAAGGAATCCGCTATGCGCTTCAATGAAAACGAATCAATGAGCCAAAATCAAATGGATTTTGTGCCACGCGAGCAACGGGCCCAGCGACGCAATCTTATTAGTGCATTTTTTCTGACGACCCTTTTCGTCTTCGCCATCAATTACTTTCCTGCAGTCAAATATCATACTTCAGCGGCGCTACTTTCAGCTATGACTGTGGCCACATTAGGTTTTTACATCCTCTATCGTCGCCAACATAATCTAGATTTGGTGATGACCACTGAATATCAAAACTTACTATTTGCGCAGGCAGTGAGTCTGGGCACCAGCTTTTGTATGTTTGCGCGACGTGACGGCACGATTGTCTATGCGAACGATGGGGTGCACGACTTGTTCCCCTATTTTTCTTATTCCGATTCGCAACTGCTCGATGCCATTTTTGAAGCAGGCAGCGTGCCAAAAATAGACCGCGAAAGACTATTATCAACCATCTATAGCAGCGGCACCGACCGGCTTATATTCCCCATAAAATCACACACGGGAGAAGTAAAAGAATATGTGTTAACGGTTGAACCACTGGCTCGCCCAAGCGGTTTTTCCGTCATTCGTGGCCGCGAATATTTGAGCACACGCGCCGGAACACAACTGTTGCCTGATTTATTGCGCGCCACATCATCCGATAAACTAGACCATATGCTGACCCATACGCCCATCGCTCATTTCACCACCGACCCCTATGGCAGGCTTGAATATATCAACCCCGCCATGGAAAAACTATTGGGCTATGAAAACGGTGAGATGATGGCGAACAAGTTAACGCTTCGGCAAGCTGTTTTTCAACTAGCCGGTCGCACTATGCCTGATGACTACACCCTCGCTGACTTTTCTGGTGACGCCACCTTAAAGCATAAGAATGGAACGCATATTCCTGCGCTGCTATTTCAACATGTCCTGCGCGACAGCACCGAAAAAATCGCTGGTGTGACAGGTAGCATCATGCCTGTCGGAGGGGCGCTTCATGCTGGTTAATAAACCCTCACGGCTGGAGTTTAGCGAAAGCAAGCCCAGCGGTCTCACCATCAATAACTATATTGAACTATCCCCCATTCCCACGCTGCGCATCGATAAAACCACCGAAATTATTGAAGGAAATGCAGCATTTTTGCGGCTTATGCGAAATAGTCTGCCTGAAGACCGGCGTATCACGCTTGAAGAATTTATTGACCCCGAAGACCGCCCGCTTTTTCAAGAACAATTTCGGCGTCTCAATAACCGTGAGAATGTTACCCCTATTTCACTGACACTGCGCCCCCCTCAGGGAGAGGCAATTGTAGTTTTCACCTACATGACACTGATGGATCCGGGTGGAAATTTTCTGCCTTCGATTTATTTAGAAATGATCGACCAGACCGAGCAAAAAAACCTAGAAATGCGCTTTTCGCATTCGCAAAAAATGCAAGCTGTTGGTCAACTTGCAGGTGGTGTCGCGCATGATTTCAACAATCTTCTTACCGCTATGATTGGCTTTTGTGATTTACTACTTATGCGCCACCCTGCGGGTGATCCGTCTTTCGCCGACATTATGCAAATTAAGCAAAATGCCAACCGTGCGGCCAATCTGGTGCGGCAACTACTCGCGTTTTCGCGCCGTCAAACGCTGCAGCCAAAAACCATTGATTTAACCGATGTGCTGGCGGAACTTGCCAACCTTATTCGCCGTTTGATTGGTGAAAATATTCAAATGAAAATACAGCATGGCCGTGAACTGGGTATGGTGAAGGCCGACCAAGGCCAGCTTGAACAGGTGATTATTAACCTTGCTGTAAACGCACGCGACGCCATGAAAGACGGGGGAACGCTCTCCATTCGTACCAGCAACATCACGCTTGATTCGCCCGATGCTTTGTCGCGTGACCTTGTCGCCCCCACTGAAGATGAAATTATCGCCCCCGGCGATTATGTGTTGGTGGAAGTAGAAGACACCGGTACCGGCATCCGCCCCGAAATTATGGCCACTATTTTTGAGCCATTCTTCTCCACCAAAGAAGTGGGAAGCGGCACGGGGCTTGGTCTTTCCACCTGTTATGGCATTATTAAACAAACCGGCGGCTATATTTACGTAAAAAGCGATATGGGCGTGGGTACTAACTTTCATCTCTATTTTAAACGCTTTGAAGCCGATAAGAATGCGATTGCTGCGGCGGCTGAAATTGCCGAAGATAAACATGGTAGCGACCTGACCGGCCGCGCCACTATTTTGCTGGTGGAAGATGAAACGCCAGTGCGCATTTTTGCCGCCCGCGCCTTGCGCAACAAAGGGTATGACGTGTTGGAGGCCGATTCAGGCGAGAACGCGCTTGAGGTATTTGCCGAATATGCTGGCAACATCGACATCATCATCAGCGATGTGGTGATGCCCGGTATTAACGGGCCAAAAATGATTACCACACTTTATGAAAAATATGCCGAACGCATGAAAAACATCAAAGTCGTCTTCATCTCTGGTTATGCCGAAGATGCGTTTGTGGATACCTATGGCTCCGAACGTGCTTTTAATTTTCTGCCCAAACCGTTCACTCTCAAACAATTGGCCAGCAAAGTAAAAGACGTGATGGAAGCCAATGTGGCAGAAGCATAAATCCAAATGGCTCTGCATAAGCCACATTTTACCGTTGTCGCTAAAGCGTGGCGGGTGTAGCAATTGATGCTTGACGAACGGCCAAAACAAAGGCATGTTTGATTTACGGGACAATAATCAAAACCCAAAAAACCAATATACCGGGGTCTTTCATTTTACGACTTACACCACCAACGGAGCCAACCATGTCAGCCAAACCAGAAATTAAATCTGCAGATAAAAAGAAAGCACTCGATTCTGCCCTCGCCCAAATCGAAAAAACCTTCGGCAAAGGCTCCATCA
>CANEUT010000012.1 GCA_947441895.1 Rickettsiales bacterium
TGTGCTTGCACATTTGGTGCAGTTTGTGTACTTGCTTGCGCAGCAGGTGTTGCCGGTGCTTTGGTTGCTGGATTCGTTTTTACTTCAGCCATGATTCATTCTCCTATGATGCGGTTATCACTGTTGTTTGTTTTTACGTGGTTTGGCATCTGCGTGCCGGTGATAGGATGAAGCTACCAACCCACCCTTACAGTTTCATGACAAGGCAGTGACAGTTGTGTGAAGATGGCTTTCTTCACCTCTCCCGCCGGGAAGAGAGCCTGCCCCCGCGAAGGCGGGGGTCGGCGAGCAAGGCGAGACGGGTGAGGGCATGGCGGGGCGAACGGCAGAAATGCCCTCACCCTCCCCACTTCGTGGGTCCCCTCCCTCTCCCGATGGGCGAGGGCAATGACGCGGGGCGGAACGCCCATAGCTTCGGAAGAGTCGTGCGTAGCCTTCCATGGCGAGCCGCCCCGTAATAAATACGGGGTAAACTCCGCGTGGGGGTTTGGGGGAACAGCCTTGAGCCGCAGCCAGTGAGGCCTTTAGGCCGAGATGGTGAAACAAAAACCCCCATCAGAAACTAAATTTTTAATTAAATCTTAAGCTGCTCCATGCTATAAACATCCCCATGGTATCGATTCTAGGCAAACTGTTTTCTGGTGCATCGCCCGCAAGCGCAAATCCGCTTGAGGCGGAAATGCGCGCCATGAACGGCTATAAGCTAGAGGCGATGGAAAATGCCGCCCGCGCCGCGGCCGCGCAAAACCGCGCCGCCACCTTTGCCGATTACCTGAGCGCCGCCCAGCGCCTTGGCGAAACCAAAGCCGAACAGATGCGCGCCCAGAATATTCAGTGGAATGCAAAATCCTATGCCGCACTCGATGGTCAACGCATCAGCCGCATGCTCATCCGCCGCGAAGATATTGAGCCACCATCGCCTGAACTGCTGAGATTGGCGGTGATGACGGCCACCCAACAGGCCC
The DNA here is from genome assembly GCA_947441895.1 of Rickettsiales bacterium. Taxonomy (GTDB): domain Bacteria; phylum Pseudomonadota; class Alphaproteobacteria; order Rickettsiales; family UBA3002; genus QFOX01. Next base: position 966 of record CANEUT010000012.1, read on the forward strand.
GTAGCGCCGGTCGCCAACGCGCCACCCCCAGCGAGGTGATGCAAACGGTGATTGATTTAAAACAGGCCGGCACCCCACTAACGCCGCAAGGCATGGAAGCGCTGGAGAATTTTCTCGACCTCGACCTGGACCATGCGGTGGGTGATTTGTACCGCGCGGCCAATGCCCATGCCAGCTTCCACAACACTATTTTTGATGATTGCCATTTCCACCCCGCCGGAACGCTGATGTATGACAAAGTGGAAGGCGCTGAGGGCAACCAGCATATTGTGGCCATTACGGATGGTGCCACCTTCACCCATTGCGTGTTCGACGAAATGGGGCCCACCGACACCGTGACCCTGCGTCCCGGTAAATATAACAATATCAGCATTATTAACCCGAGTGGCGGCACGTTGGAATTTGGCACCGGCGCGCACAGTAACGGGGTAACGCTGGGCACGGAAGACGGGGTGAACCCTCGCACCGGCAGCATGGAACAGGGCGACATTACGCTGAAAATTGAAGAACGGGCATCACTCAGCAACCTGAAAGTGAATGAAGGCGTGCGCGTGCTGGCTTTCGACATTGAGCCGGGCGGCATGCTCGCCAATTCCACCATTAACGGCGCCACCGTGCATATGGACAGCAAGCTAAGCGGTGCCCATTTACACAACGTCACCTTCAGCAATGTCAATATGGGTTATGTTGATTTGTCGGGCGCGAAACTGAATAAGGTTGAGTTTAGCGGCAGCCAACTAAATGGCATGAATTTAAGCGGTGCGCAGATTGCGGACATGAAAATCGATGGCCAGCTGGTTACCAGCAAAGAGCAGTTACAAGCCATGGGGGTTACTTTTAACCCCGGTGCCGAACCGAGAGTGATTGCCACCCAAGAAGCCTTGAAAACCGATGCCACCAGCAAACTGGCCGATGTAACAAAAACCGCCGTCGCGTGGGATAAACAAATTAAAGAACGCGCTCCCGTAGCTAACCAACAAGCCAATGGTCTGGTGAATGCCGATGGTACGCTTTCTGCCGCAGGCCAGGCCACCCACCATCACCATGCCGTAAAAAGGCAGGAAACCCTGCCAGGCCAACCCGCCGAAGCGGGGGTAAAACCCCTAACCGCCATTTCGAATGTGCCACCCAGACGCGAACAACCACCCCTTTCACCCGAAGCACAAAAAGTGTTTGGCGGCCGTTCACGTAACTTGGCCGAACTTCCCCCCCTGCCAAACGCCAATAAAAATACCTAGCTTTTTACTAGGTCAATGCTTGCATTTGTGACGAATTCGCTTATATAGCTCGCTCACTTTCAGCGTGGGGCATTATGTCAATCATCGGCAAGAACAACAAATTGGCGGCTAACCAGAATGTAAAAACCTGCATGCGCCCCAGCGCCGACGAAGCGCGCGATGCTGTGCGCACCCTCATTCGTTGGGCGGGCGATAACCCCGAGCGCGGCGGACTGATTGATACACCGCAACGGGTGATCGACGCTTACGCGGAATTCTATTCCGGCTATGGCGAAAATCCTGATGAAATCCTGGCTAAAACCTTCGATGACGTGGCGGGCTATGATGAAGTGGTGCTGCTGAAAAACATGCGGTTTGAATCGCACTGCGAACACCACATGGTGCCCATCATTGGCAAGGCGCATATTGCCTATTTGCCCGATAAAAAGGTCGTCGGCATCAGCAAACTAGCGCGCCTGCTCGACGTGTTTGCCAAGCGCCTGCAAACGCAAGAAGTAATGACGCAGCAAATTGCCGATACCATCGAGCGCGTGTTGGCACCACGTGGCGTGGCCGTCATCATCGACGCGAACCACGAATGCATGAGCACCCGTGGCGTCCATAAGTCGAACAGCACGACGGTAACTACCCAAATGCGTGGGGTTTATAAAACCGATGCCACCGCCCGTGCCGAATTGATGCGCCTTGTTACCAGCTCGGATATTGGCTAGCAGCCCAGCATGGCGATTGTTCAACACGCGCCCCTCATCCTCGCTTCTGGCTCCACCATTCGCCAGCAAATGCTCAAAGCCGTGGGGCTGAAATTCAGCGTGGTGCCCTCGGGGGTTGATGAAGATGCCCTAAAAAAAGAACTAGCCGGCAAACCCATGGCCGATATTGCCATGGCCCTCGCCCGTGCCAAAACCCTGTTTGTCAGCGCTCAACATCCGCAAGCCTATACCATCGGCGCCGACCAGCTGTGCGTGCTGGGCGATCAGGTAATCGACAAACCCGGCAGCCACAGCAAAGCGGAAGAACAACTGGCCATGTTATCGGGCAAAACCCACCAGCAAAACTGTGCCGTGGTGCTGGCCCGCGGCAGTGAAGTAGTGTGGGAACATGTGGGCATTGCCAAGCTCACCATGCGAGCGCTGACGCCATCTGAAATTAAATCCTACATCGCAGCCGATGCCCCCCTCGCCTCATGCGGATCCTACAAGTTTGAAGAATTGGGCCGGCATTTATTTACCGCCGTTGAAGGTGACCATGACGTGGTGAAGGGGCTGGCTCTGGTGCCGTTGCTGGCCCAGCTGCATGCGCTTGGGGTGATTGGGCTGGCCTAAAAAACATACACGGCGCTTGAGCGCTGAATCAAAACTACGCTGCTTTTTTACCGGCGTCTTTTCCTTCAACCTCGGGCTCTTCAAACTCGATGATGAGCTGGCCAGCGGTGACGCTGCTTGGCGCTTTCACATGCACGTCTTTTACCTTTGCGTCATGGTCGGCATAGATGATGTTTTCCATCTTCATCGCCTCAATCACAAACAGCTGCTGACCGGCACGAATCTCGTCGCCCTTGTTCACATGCACGGCTGAAATAAGACCGGCAATGGGCGCGCTTACCTCGAACTGCGAAACGGTGGTCTCGCGCACGGGCATATATTGCGCCAGTTCCGCCACGCGCAATGTGCGCAAAGTGGCCTTCACCTCGGCCCCGGCATAGTTCAGCTGATAGCCTTCGGCCAGTGGCGACACGCGCACGCTGACCGGCTTGCCGTTCACCGTGCCTTGGAACAGTTTGCGGCCCAGCTTCCATGCCGAACGAATGACAATCATGCCGTCATCATAGCTGATGTCGTAGCCATAATCTTTTTTGCGGCTGTAAACCGAAACCGAGTTGCCCGCGAGTGTAACCACCCAGCGCGCACCAATGGCCGGTGTGCGGCCTGGCAGCTGACCGGTGATTTGCGCCGCACGTTCAATGTCACGCAAGCTGCAGAACACCGCCACCGCCATACATACTTTTTGCGCTTCGGTCGAAAGCTCAGCACCGGTAAACCCGGCGGGCCATTCCTGCTCAATAAAGTTAGTGGAAATATCGCCTTTGCGGAAACGCTCGTGGCTAAGCACCGCCTGCAAGAAGCTGGTGTTATGCGCAATGCCCTGAATCACAAAGTCGGCCAGCGAATCTACCATCAGGTCAATCGACTGCTCACGCGTGGGGGCGTGGGTGCAGAATTTGGCAATCATCGGGTCATAGAACATGCTGACCTCACCACCCTCGTAAATGCTGGTGTCGATGAGGGTACCGGGCTTGGCCTCGGGCTCTTCATATTTAATAATGCGGCCGGTGGATGGCAGGAAGCCACGCGCTGGATCTTCCGCATAAATACGTGATTCAAACGCCCAACCTTTGGTTTGAATATCTTCTTGGCGGAAGGGCAGTTTCTCACCCGCGGCGATGCGAATCATCTGCTCCACTAAATCAATACCGGTCACCATTTCAGTCACGCGATGTTCCACCTGCAGCCGCGTGTTCATTTCAAGGAAATAGAACTCGCCGCTGCTATCAACAATGAACTCCACCGTGCCGGCGGAAACATAGCCCACCTGACGGGCGAGTGCGATGGCTTGGTCACCCATTTTTTTGCGCATTTCGGGCGTGACGAACATGCTTGGCGCTTCTTCAATCACCTTCTGGTGGCGGCGCTGAATGGAGCATTCGCGTTCGCCCAAACTCACCACGTTTCCGTATTTATCGGCCAGCACCTGAATTTCGATATGGCGCGGATTCTCGATGTATTTTTCGATGAACACGCGCGCATCATTAAAGCTGTTGCGCGCCTCACTGGTCGCCATTTTCATGCCGTCCATCAGCTCTTCACTGTTGCGCACAATGCGCATGCCTTTACCACCACCACCGGCCGCCGCTTTAATGATCACCGGATAGCCAATTTTCTCAGCAATCTTGGTGGCCTCTTTCACGTCGGAAATGGCTTCCAACAGGCCGGGAACGGAATTCACGCCCGCCGCTGCCGCAATCTTCTTCGATTCAATCTTATCACCCATCAGGCGCATGGCTTCGGGGCTTGGCCCAATCCACGTCGCGTTCGTGCGCTGCATCACCGCGGTGGCGAAGGCCGCTTTCTCGGACAAAAACCCATAGCCCGGATGCACCGCTTCCGCACCCGACTGATCAATCGCCGAAATGAGATTGTCGATGTTGAGGTAGGATTTAATGCTGGGCGAACCGCCGATATACACCGCTTCATCTGCATTCTTTACATGCAGGGCGTTGGTATCGGCTTCCGAATAAACCGCAATGGTGCGCATGCCAAGTTTACTGGCAGTTTGCATCACACGGCTGGCGATTTCACCTCGATTAGCAACAAGAAGGGAATGGAACATAGGAAACGTTTCTCTTAGTGGAATTGTTCTTCTTCGGTGGAGCCTTTGAAGGCCGTGGTCGATGCTGCGCCGCCTGAAATAGCTTCGGCAACCGCATCAAAATAACCCACGCCCACTTCACGCTGGTGCTTCACGGCGGTGAAGCCCTTGGCAGCATCGGCGAATTCTTTGTCTTGCAGCGTCACATAACCCGCCATGCCCGATTCTTTGTATTTGGTGGCAAGGTCGAACATGCCGTGGTTGAGGGCGTGGAAGCCCGCCAGCGTAATGAACTGGAATTTATAACCCATGGCACCCAGCTCTTTCTGGAACTTGGCGATGGTTGCATCATCCAGATTTTTGCGCCAGTTGAATGACGGCGAGCAGTTATAGGCCAGGTATTTGCCGGGGAATTTGGCGTGCACGGCTTCGGCGAATTTTTTGGCTTCTTCCAAATCAGGCGTGCTGGTTTCGCACCATACCAAATCGGCATAGGGGGCGAATTCAATGCCACGGTTAATGGCCGCATCAATGCCGCCATCATAGTTGAAGAAACCCTCAACGGTGCGGCCAGCCTTAATGAATTTGCCGTCGCGCGGGTCAACGTCGGAAGTCACGAGGTAGGAGCCGTTGGCGTCGGTACGGGCAATCACAATTGCGGGCACGCCACAGGTATCCGCCGCCAAACGCGCGGCCACCAGTTTTTCAATATGTTCGCGAATGGGCACCAGCACCTTGCCGCCCATGTGGCCGCATTTCTTAGCGCTCGATAATTGGTCTTCCCAGTGCACGCCGGCAGCACCGGCATCAATCATCATTTTCATCAGTTCGAAGGCGTTCAAGTTGCCGCCAAAGCCAGCTTCCGCATCAGCCACAATGGGCTGGAACCAGTCACGCGCGGCCTTACCTGCTTCGCTCACTTCAATTTCATCCGCACGCTTCAGCGTGGCGTTGATGCGACGGACCACGGCGGGCACCGAATCCGATGGATAGAGCGACTGGTCAGGATACATCATGCCGGCCAAATTCGCATCGGCCGCCACTTGCCAACCCGACAGGTAAATGGCTTTCAGGCCCGCGCGCACTTGCTGCATTGCTTGGTTGCCCGTCAGCGCACCCAGCGCGTTCACATAGGGCTCACTGGCGAAATAATTCCACAGTTTTTCGGAGGTGTGTTTGGCAATGGAATATTCAATGGGCAGGCTGCCGCGCAACTTCACCACATCCGCACCGCTATAGGGGCGAGTGACACCTTTCCATCGTGGGTTTTCTTTCCAGTCTTTCTCAAGCACTTTTGCATCGAGCCAGGTCATGTATTTCTCCTAAAGTGTCATGGTGCACTGCAACGATGGATGCCATGTTGTCACCCGCACCGCAATGACAGAATCTATAGCGGCAAATTATCGTGACGTTTTTTGGGGTTCTTGAGTTCTTTTCCACGCAGCATGGCCAGCGCGCGGCACAACCGCCAGCGGGTGTTTTGCGGACGAATCACATCATCGAGGTAGCCACGGCTGGCCGCGGCAAACGGCGAGGCGAAATTATCGCGGTAGCTATCCACCGCGTCATCCACCTCTTCCTGATTTTTCAGCTTGCCCTTGAAAATAATTTCCACCGCGCCTTCGGGGCCCATCACCGCAATCTCGGCACTTGGCCAGGCATAGTTAATGTCGTTACGCAAATGTTTAGAACCCATCACAATGTAGGCGCCGCCATAGGCTTTGCGCACAATCACCGTAATTTTTGGTACCGTGGCTTCCGCGTAAGCATAGAGCAGTTTTGCGCCATGGCGAATAATGCCGTTATGCTCCTGCGCGGTGCCCGGCAAAAAGCCCGGTACATCGACCAGCGTAACCAACGGAATGCGAAACGCATCACAGAAGCGCACAAACCGCGCGGCTTTGCGGCTGGCATCGATGTCTAAACACCCGGCCATTTCGGTGGGCTGGTTAGCCACAAAACCAACGGTGTGGCCTTCCATGCGGCCAAAACCCACAATAATATTCTTTGCAAATTCGGGGTTAATTTCGAAGAAGTCTTCTTCATCCACCACGCGCTTTAACACGTCGAACATGTCATAGGGCTTGTTCGCATTATCAGGCACCACGGTGTTCAGGCCCATTTCCACACGGTCGGCCGGGTCTTCGGTGGGGCGCACGGGCGCCTTATCGCGGCACGAAAGCGGCAGGAAATTCACCAACCGGCGCACTTGCAACAGCGCTTCAATGTCATTGTCATAGACCATATCGGCCACGCCGGTGTGACGGCCATGCACATCAGCACCGCCCAGTTCTTCCTGCGTCACTTCTTCGTGGGTCACGGTTTTCACCACCTCAGGACCAGTGACGAACATGTAGCTGCTGCCGCGCACCATAACGGTGAAATCGGTCAGCGCCGGACTATAAACCGCGCCACCGGCGCATGGCCCCATGATAACAGAAATTTGTGGAACCACGCCGCTTGCCAGCACATTGCGCTGGAAAATTTCGGCGAATCCGGCCAGCGAATCCACGCCTTCTTGAATGCGCGCACCGCCCGAATCATTCAGGCCGATAATAGGCGCGCCCATTTTCATTGCCATATCTTGTACTTTGCAGATTTTCTTGGCGTTGGTTTCGGAAAGCGAACCGCCGAGCACGGTAAAATCTTGGCTATATACGAACACCAAGCGACCATTGATGGTGCCTTGGCCGGTCACCACGCCATCACCGGGAATTTTTTTGCCTTCCATGTCGAAATAGGTGCAGCGATGCTCGACAAACATGTCGTATTCCTCGAACGAATCGGGGTCGAGGAGCACTTCCAAACGCTCACGCGCGGTCAGCTTGCCTTTATCGTGCTGCACGTTAATACGTGCCTGACCACCACCAAAACGGGCGGCTTCGCGCTTATGTTCGAGTTCTTTGACAATCGCAACGGCGTTCATTTTGGGCTCATCGGTTGTTGAACGAAACCGGCGGTATAGCACAGGCAAAACGCCACCGCAAAGCAGCAATTTTGCATGATGTTAGTAACGGCACATCCGATGATTTTTTATAGGTTTTTTAGTTGGTTAACTGTCAAGAAAAAAGAAAGCGGAATAACCGCTTCCTTTCCTAAGTTTTAACTGTGCTGTCAATAACCGTTATTGCTTGATAATGGCTCCGCCCTTACCGTCTGGGCGTACCACGTGACGCAAGGCCTCCACGGCGCCCAAAATCTTCTCTCCTTCGGAGCCAGTCAATACCGGGGTATTTTCACCAGGCTTGAGGGCACGCGCCTGTTCAACAGCCGTGCTGATTCTCTCATAATATCCTTTGCTCTGCTCAGGGGTTAAAGTATAAACCACATTTTCCAATTTTGGATCTTGCTTGTTGCTGTAATTTACAACTTCGATGCTGTGATTTTCGGGGTTAAGATTTACGCGAAAGCCGTCATTTGGTTTCGCTCCATCCACCGCAACATCAATACTTGGAATGTTGCCGCCTTTGTTACTAGACACAAGTCCCTTCCATACTGAAACTTCCACTGGACCGCGCACAGTAACCGACGCTGCTTCATAATTATCATGACTAAAAGGTACTCCTGACATAAAAATTCTCCATCCATTTGTGATTAACATGTTTAACGAAATAATATCCTCAGAATACCCCCCCCCGGTTAAGAAATCGTTAATATAGATAAAATTTTATCTTTGTCATTCCCGCGAAGGCGGGAATCCACTGTAAGGAGATCCCGGGTCAAGCCCGGGATGAAAATAACTAGCGAATAAGAGCCAGATACGAAACCGCCGCGCGAATATCGCGGCACTTGGCGTTCCAGTTGGCAACGGTATCGGGGTCCATGCCCCACTTCTCGGCCTGAAAATCTTCGTCGAGCCGCGCCAGTTTCAACGCGTGCTCCACCTCCACCGCCCCATGCCACAACGCAACTGCCAGCAGCGATGAACCAAGCATGGGCACCATCATAGCAACTGGGGCCAATGTTGCAGCATTTGCTGCAGCAAAAAGCGCAGCAATTTTGGCGAGCGATGCCTCGGGCTGGGCAATGGGCATCACCCCTTCGGTGAGGTTAAAGGTTACTTTGTGCGTTTCATAATACCAGCCGAGCAGCGGCCCAAAGGCTTCTTCCTGACGGAGGCGCAACACTTCATCAGGCGCGCGATAATAAAGCAGATCCGTATCGGTATAGGCGCGCAGTTCGGCAAGGATACTCTCGCGGTCGGCTTCGATACGATCAATGGTGATATTCAGCAGGCGCGTCAGCGGCATGGTGTCGGGGTCAATGAACTCCACCTGCGCTTCCCACTCGGCCACCATGGCTTCGGCCAGTTTTTGCGTGGGCACGATGAGCTTTTGCTTAGCGGGGGTTTTAATGGTTTTGCCATCCAGCGTAATGGCGTAGCCATCATTCACTGGGTCAAGCGCCACGCGCTTGTAGAAGCGCTTGGGAAGGGCGCGGCGCTCCATTTTAGCTTGCGACATGCTGACCATAAACGGCCTATTCGTGCTCGTCGAGCGTGAGACCAAGCATATCCAGCGACTTGGCAAAATGGGCCGAAAGGGGTGCACAAAATTCGCGCTCGGGTTTACCGAACATGGGGGGCAATTCAATTTTCCATGCATGCAAATGCAGCTTGCCTGAGAGCTCGACGCCGCCCTTCACATGCGCGGCACCGCCGCCATATTTCCCGTCGCCCACAATGGGGGTTTTCATTTCAGCCATGTGCACGCGCAATTGGTGCGTGCGGCCCGTCACCGGCTCCAGCTCAACCAGTGCCATTTTTTTGGCGAGGTGCTCCAGCGTGCGATAGCGGGTGATGGCGCGTTTGCCGTCTTCGTCCACACTGCGCACCATTTCGCGGCTGTCTTCGCCCTTGGCCACCTTGTCGAGGTTCGATTCAATTTCACCCGTGTAGGGGTTGGGCACGCCCACCACCAGCGCGAGATATTTCTTCTGCATGGTTTTGCCTGCGAACGCACGCTGCAGTTCTGTGGCAGCAGCCACATGACGTGCCAGCAGCAGCACACCGCTGGTGTCTTTATCAAGCCGGTGCACCAGGCGCGGAATGCCCTTGGCTTCAAACTGGAGCGCCGGCAACAACCCATCCAAATGTTTCACCACGCCGCTGCCACCTTGTACGGCCAAACCAGCGGGCTTGTTGATGACGAGGATGTCTTTGTCTTTGTAAATCACCCAATCTTGCGCTTCTTTAGCAAGGTCGAGCGTCAGCACCATTTTTTGTTTTTCGCGCGGTGCGGCAGCCTTATCGGGCTGGTTAATCACCCCGCGCACCTCAATGCTTTGGCCGGTGGCCACGCGGTCTGCCCCTTCTGATTTTTTGCCCTCAAGGCGAATAAGCCCCTTGCGCAGCGCCTTCTGATAAATGCCGTTGGGAGCGCTGCCCAGAATGCGCTGGCACCAGCGGTCGAGCCGGGCGCCGTCTTCGTCTTTATGAACGCGATACGTTTTCTTTTCCATAAAACAGCTTATCGCACGAGCTGCCACCCCAATGCAACCGCCACGAGCGATAATAGAACACTTGCCGCCACATAAATCGCCGCCTGCCCCCAGCTGCCTCGCTGAACGAGTGAAAGCACATCCCACGAAAAGGCCGAAAACGTGGTGAATCCGCCCAGAATACCCGTCACCAGAAACAGGCGCGAGCTTTCTGAATCATTCACCGCAAACCGCGCCATCAGCACCCCAATAAGAAAAGACCCGATGATATTCACCGCCATGGTGCCCAGCGGAAAAGGCTGCGGGTGAAAACGCATCACCAGCTGCACCGCAAGGTAGCGCGCCACCGAACCCAGTGCCCCGCCAAGGGCAACGAATAGAATCTGCTGCATGGCTACTCCTGATTGCGCTTGCTGCGCAGCTTGGCCCAATAATCAAGCCGCTTGCCAATATCGCGTTCGAAGCCGCGTTCCATGGGTTGATAAAACTGCTCGCGGTCCATTTCATCGGGGAAATAGTTCTGGCCGCTGAAGCCATCTTCGGCGTCGTGGTCATAGGCGTAACCTGCGCCGTAACCCAAATCTTTCATCATCGCGGTGGGGGCGTTCAGAATATGTTTCGGCGGCATAAGCGAGCCATGATTGGCGGCAGCTTTTTTTGCCGCTTTGAATGCAGCATATTGCGCGTTGCTTTTGGGTGCCGTGGCCAAATAAATGACGCTTTGTGCAATGGCCAGCTCCCCCTCGGGTGATCCCAAACGCTCATAGGTTTCGGCTGCCGCCAACGCCTGCACATGGGCCTCAGGGTCGGCCATGCCAATATCTTCCACCGCAAAACGAATCAGGCGGCGGTTGATGTAGCGGGGGTCTTCGCCACCCGCCAGCATGCGCGCGAACCAATACAGCGCCGCATCCACATCGCTGCCACGCATGGATTTGTGCAGGGCAGAAATGAGGTTGTAGTGGCTCTCTTGCGCTTTGTCATAAACGGGTGGACGTTGTTGAAGGAGTTGTCCTAGCTCTGCCGGTCCAAGAAGCGGTGCGTAGGCCGAAGGCCGAGCCTTTAGAGGGGGTATGGGGGGCTCGCCCCCATCAGGCGCGCCAGCGTCACTCAAGGAAGTTGCCTCCCAAATGAACTCCAACATCGTGAGTAGATAGCGACCATCGCCATCGGCCATGGCATAAAGCGCATCGCGCGCTTCTTGGGTCACCGGTAGCGGTCTTCCTACGAGCTGCTCCGCACGCGCAATCATGTGCCCCAATGCATCCGGCGAAAGCCGGTTCAGCACCAGCACCCGCGCGCGCGACAGCAACGCCGAATTGAGTTCAAACGATGGGTTCTCGGTGGTGGCACCAATTAGCACCACGGTGCCATCTTCCACCACGGGCAGCAGCACATCTTGCTGGGCGCGGTTGAAGCGGTGAATCTCATCGACAAACAGCGCCGTACGCTTCCCCATTTGTTTGTTATGCGCCGCCTCTTCGAAATGTTTTTTTAAATCGGCCACGCCAGAAGCCACTGCTGACACTTGCATCAACGTGTAGCCCGCCGCCTCGGCCAGCAACCGGGCGATGGTGGTTTTGCCGCAGCCCGGCGGGCCCCACAAAATGACCGACTGCAACTTCTGCCCATCCACCATGCGGCTGAGAATGCCGCTAACACCCGTCAGATGTTCCTGCCCAATCACCTCGGCAAGCATCTGCGGACGCAGCTGCTCGGCCAGCGGTGCGGTCTGCGGCGCAGCGGTTTGAAAGAGCGAATTCTGAGTGGTGGTTTTCTTACGGGCGGTCATGGACTCATCTAACTCCACTTTCCGCCAAAATGCAAAGAAGACCCATGCGCAATATCATCAAACTGTCATAAATGTTGGCCGCCGATTGGTGTAAATTGAGAGGGTATGAGCACACCAAAGACAAATACAATAAACACCCCAACGCCGAGCACCATGGTGATCGACGTGAATCAGTTCAGCGCCGATCAAAGCAAGGTCAATCAGCAGCGCAGCGTCAACATGGGTGGCGGCGCGATTGTCGGCTCAATTCTGGCAGGTATTGCGGGCTATTACGCCACCCGCAAGGCAGAAAACGGCCGCCGAGCACTATCGATTCTGGGTGGTGCCGCTGCTGGCGCTGGCGCCGGATTTTTAATTGGGCAACACATTAAAACCAATGAAGAGGGCCGGTCAGATGCGTTATTAACCGCCGCTAAATCAGGCAATTTTGAGCATAAAATTAAAGATGAAATGGAGAAGCGCGAAGATGCTGAATACAGCAAAGGCTTGATCACCGGCGCGCTGAGCGGCGGATGGTGGATGTGGTGAGCCACTCCGCCACAACCTAGCAACAAAAAAGGCCACCCATTGGTGGCCTTTTCAAATCTTATTGGCGAATGGTTGTTCTGCTGATCAACCATTCGCGCAGCTCTCGCTGGCTCATGGCTGGCTCGCCCAGCTCGCCGCCGACGACTAAGCTTTAATCGCCTTACCGGTCTTCGGATCTTTTTTCACTTTTTCGCGTTTTGGCGCTTTGACTTGGATGGTGATTTTGCCACCCAGTTTTTCAATCGCCTCAACAGCGGTTTTCGATGCGCGTTCAACGTCGATATTCAGTTTGGCTTTCAGCTCGCCTTTTACAAGCAGCTTCACGCCAACGCTGGTGGATGGAACCACGCCTTGTGCGCGGAGGGTGGTGGTGGTCACCGTGTCGCCGGCTTTGATGCTGCCGTTATCGACCAGCACTTGCAAATCACGCAGGGTAATCACATCATATTCCACGCGCATGTGGTTGTTGAAGCCACGCTTTGGCAGGCGGCGGTGAATTGGCATCTGACCACCTTCGAAGCCTTTAATGGCCACGCCCGAACGTGCGGTCTGACCTTTGCCACCACGGCCACAGGTTTTACCTTTGGTGCAGCCAATGCCACGGCCAACGCGCATACGGCGTTTGCGGGCACCTTGATTGTCACTCAGTTGATTCAGTTCCATGTCGTCTCTCCCAATCCCCGTACTTATTTCGCGTCAACAACGCGTACGAGGTGCTTCACCTTATTAATCATACCACGCACGGCTGGCGTATCTTCCAGCGTACGGGTCTTGTGCATTTTATTCAGGCCGAGGCCCTTCAGCGTGCCTTCCTGCGAATCGGTACGGCCAATTTTGCTGCCGATTTGCTGGATGGTAACAGTTTTTTTTGCGGTTGCCATGACGTTCCCTCTTATTCTGCTTCGTTATGCGCGCCAACGGCTTTGCTGCCGGTTTCACGACGCTCAACAACCTCACCAACCTTCATGCTGCGACGGGCAGCAACCAGCTTTGGCGAGCTCATATGTTTCAGTGCATCAAAGGTGGCTTTCACCATGTTGTGCGGGTTGCTGGTGCCGGTCGATTTGGCGACCACATCATGCACGCCCAGCGCTTCGAAAATAGCGCGCATTGGGCCACCAGCAATGATGCCGGTACCGGCGGGAGCCGAACGAACCATCACGCGACCAGCGCCGAAACGGCCCTTTACATCGTGGTGAATGGTACGGCTTTCGCGCAGCGGCACGCGGATCATAGTTTTCTTGGCGCCATCGGTTGCCTTTTTTACGGCATCCTGAACTTCTTTGGCTTTACCGGTGCCATAGCCCACTTTGCCTTTGCCATCGCCAACCACTACCAGTGCGGCGAAGGTAAAGCGACGACCACCTTTGACGGTTTTCGCCACGCGGTTAATCGATACCAGTTTATCGACGATGTCGCTGCCTTCGCGGTCTTGACGGTCGTTGTTTGATTCGTATGCCATGATTTCCTCAGTTGTTTAGAATGCGAGACCAGCAGCGCGAGCAGCGTCTGCCAGTGCCTTGATGCGGCCGTGGAACAAATATCCACCACGATCGAACACCACATGTTCAACCTTGGCTTCTTTGGCGCGGGCAGCAATGCGTGCGCCGACGGCTTTTGCACCTTCGATGGTTGCGCCGTTTTTCACCGACACATCCTTCTCGGCGGTCGATGCGGCAGCCAGGGTTACACCCTTTGCATCATCGATGAGCTGGGCGTAAATGTGGCGGCCCGAACGGAACACCGAAAGGCGAACGCGGCCAGCTGCCTTTTGGCGGAGCTGGTAGCGGGTGCGGTTTTTACGACGCGTGAAATTGTCAACTTTTGCCATGATACTATCCTACTTCTTCTTACCTTCTTTACGACGAACCGTTTCCGTCGAATATTTAACACCCTTACCTTTGTAAGGCTCTGGCGGACGGAGGCTGCGAATCTCTGCAGCAACCTGACCGATTTTTTGCTTATCAGCACCGGCAAGCAACACGGTGGTTTGCTTATCAACCGTTACCGTAATGCCAGCAGGCACGATGTATTTGATCTCGTGGCTGAAGCCGAGCGCCAGCGTCAGGATTTGGCCCTGAGCTGCAGCGCGGTAACCCACGCCGTTGATGTCGAGCTGCTTTTTATAGCCAGCGGTCACCCCTTCAACGAGGTTCTTCAGGTTCGCACGCACCGTGCCCCACATGGCGCGCGAGCGCTGCGAGTCATTGGCTGGTTTCACCCACACTTTACCTTCTTCGATGCTCACCACGACGTCGTTCGTCACAACGGTGTTGAGTTCACCTTTTGGGCCCTTCACGGTGATGGCGGTAGCGCCAACATTCACCGTGACTTTATCCGGAATGGCTACCGGCAATTTACCAAGGCGGGACATAAAAACTCCTTCAATCCCTTAAATTAGAATACGGTGCAGAGAACTTCACCGCCGACGTTCTGCTGGCGTGCTGCGAAATCGCTCATCACGCCTTTGCTCGTCGACAGGATCGAAATCCCCAGACCATTGTAGTGTTTCGAAATCGCCGACACTTGCGAGTACTTACGCAAGCCCGATTTCGACACGCGCTTGAGTTCACGGATGGCGGGTTCGCCTTCGATGTATTTCAGCTCAATCACGAGGTTCTTTTTCGCGCCCTCTTCTTCCACCCGTGCGGTGCGGATGAAACCTTCTTCTTCCAACACTTTACAGATGTTGAGAAGCAGGCCGGAATACGGTGCGGTTACCACAGGAAGCTCTGCCTTGTAGGCATTGCGAATGCGGGTCAGCATATCGGCGACGTTATCGGTGGTCATGGCTACTCCTACCAGCTTGCTTTGATGAGGCCGGGAATCAAGCCGAACGAGCCAAGCTCACGCAGTTTGTTACGGCACAGTTTGAACTTGCGGTAGAAACCGCGGGGACGACCGGTGAGCTCGCAGCGGTTGCGCTGACGAACACGCGACGAGTTGCGTGGCATTTCAGCCAGCTTCATTTGCGCAGCGAAACGCTCATCCATTGGCAGCTCGCGGTTCATGACGACGTCTTTCAGCTTCGCGCGGCGAGCGCGGGCTTTGTCGTTCATATTTTTGCGCTTACGATCGCGCTCTTTCATGCATAGTTTCGACATTCAAAACTCCTTTAGTTTTTGCGGAAGGGCACGTTGAAACCCTCGAGGAGGGCGCGTGCTTCTTCATCATTTTTCGCGGTGGTGACGATGGTGATATCCATGCCACGCACGTTGGTGATGCGGTCATAGTTAATTTCAGGGAACACGATCTGTTCCTTGAGACCCATGTTGTAGTTGCCACGGCCATCGAAGCTTTTTGGATTCACGCCGCGGAAGTCACGAATGCGGGGCATGGCAATAGTGACAAAACGGTCAAGGAATTCATACATACGCTGCTTACGCAGGGTGACGCGGCAACCAATTTGCAGGCCGGCGCGCAGTTTGAAGCTTGCTTCCGCTTTTTTCGCTTTGGTGATCACAGGCTTTTGGCCGGCGATCAGGGTCATTTCTTCAACGGCCGAAATGATTTGTTTCTGGTCAGCCACGGCTTCGCCAACGCCCATATTGATAACAATTTTGCTCAAACGCGGCACTTGCATGACGTTTTTGTAGCCGAATTTTTCTTTTAGCGCAGGCACGATTTCGCGGTCATAGACCAGCTGAAGGCGTGGCGTTTTCGCGTTGCCTTCCAGCACAGCGGTTGACTTGGCTGCAGGAGCAGCTTTCGTTGGCGCAGCTTTTTTCTCAGCAGCGGCCTTTGGCGCAGCTGCTTTTTTATCCGCTTTTGGCGCAGCCGTTTTTGCGGACTTTGCAGCGGGTTTCTTTTCGGTTGCCATGACTTTAAA
>CANEUT010000013.1 GCA_947441895.1 Rickettsiales bacterium
AACCACTTGCATCATTCGGCAAACAATTCCATATCCTGCCCGCATGAGCGAACTGATAAAACATGCCGCGGGCGGCACCCACACCACCGATGTTGCCATTATTGGCGCAGGGCCCGTAGGCTTATTTGCCGTGTTCGAGCTGGGGCTGCTCAACCTGAAATGCCATCTGGTGGATATTTTGAACCGCCCGGGCGGTCAATGCGCCGAGCTTTACCCCGAAAAGCCGATTTACGATATTCCCGCCCTGCCGATTGTAACTGGCCAGGGCCTTACCGATGCACTGCTCACCCAAATTGAACCGTTTAATGCCGAATTTCATTTCAGCCAGATGGTGGAGGGCCTGACCAAAACCGCGGATGGTTTGTGGCAACTCACTACCGATTGCGGCACCACTATTCATGCAAAAGTGGTGGTGGTTGCTGCGGGTGGTGGAAGCTTCACCCCAAAAAAGCCACCCATTGCCGGTGTGGATGCCTATGAAGGCAAAAGCGTTTTTTATGCTGTGCGCCAAATGGAACCGTTCCGCGGCAAACGTTTGGTGATTGTGGGCGGCGGTGATTCTGCGCTCGACTGGACACTGAACCTTGCACCGCTGGCCAGCCACCTCACCCTCATCCACCGCCGCGATGAATTCCGTGCCGCGCCTGATTCCGTCCATAAAATGCGTGCGCTGGCAGCGGAGGGAAAGATTGATTTGAAATTTGGGCAAGTGAGTGGCCTTGAAGGTGCGGACGGCCAGCTAACTTCCATCGAACTGACGGATAACGAGAAAAATAAAACCTCCATCGCATGCGATGCGCTGCTGCCATTCTTCGGCCTTACCATGAAGCTTGGCCCCGTTGCCAATTTCGGTTTAAACCTGCATGAGAATCTCATTCCGGTCGATACCGAGAAATTTGAAACCAGCACGCCCGGCATTTTCGCCATTGGTGATATCAACCATTACCCGGGCAAACTGAAACTGATTCTTTCTGGCTTCCATGAAGCGGCGCTGATGAGCCAGCAAGCCTTCCGTATCATTCACCCTGACCAAAAACTGCGCTTTCAATACACCACCAGCAGCACTGATTTGCAGAAGAAACTGGGAGTGAAATAATGATGGTGGCTGTGCCACGGGGGGCGTCTCGCCCCCGCTCCGCTCCCCCTCGTTCGCTTGCGCTCCGGCTCGCCTTCGGCTACGCACTGAATACGTCAACTATTGAGAAATCATCATGCAAAACGTAACCTTATTCGTGACCGACTATGACGGTGTGGAGCACACGCTCGATGGGCTGGAGGGCTGGCGAGCCATGGAAGTGATCCGTGATTATGGCCTGCCCATCAAGGCCGAATGCGGCGGCGCTTGCGCTTGCGCCACCTGTCATGTGTATGTGGCCCCTGAATGGGTGGGCAAACTGGTGCCACCCAATGCCGACGAAGTGATGATGATGGACGACGCCATGGCGGTAGAAGATAATTCACGCCTCAGCTGTCAGATTATTCTAGGTCCCGAGCTTGAAGGGCTAAAACTCACTCTCGCCCCCAATCCATAACGTCCATGTTAAAAAATTCGCGCACACGATTTAATTCCTGGCGAATCGCTTCCAGCATGGCGCTGGCTTCGGCATAGGAAACACGCGGCGATTGCTCGGCCACCCGGCACTGTTCGGCCAGTGCTTCCATGCCCAAATTGGCCGCCGAACCTTTTAAATAATGCGCGGCATTTTTCCATTGTGGCTGTTCGTTGTTACGGCGTGCACTTGCCATTTCGGTTGTTTTTTCGTAGGCTTGCCGAAAGAAAATTGCGAGTACCGCTTTTTCTTCTTCGTGTGTTTCAGCAGTTAAACGGAAACGCTCCATGACAAGTAAAGACTTCTCGTCGACCGCTTTCATCAACACAGGTTCTTGTGTGGCAGCAGGCAATAAAAACCAGCGTTCCAGAACGTTTTTGATTTTCTGTGGGTCAATCGGTTTGCTGACATAATCATCCATTCCGGCTTTCAAACATGCCTCACGATCACCCGCCATGGCGTTCGCAGTGACGGCAATAATGGTGACTCGCTTCTTAGCATTTACTTTTTCCTGCGCACGAATGTCACGGGTGGTTTCATAGCCATCTTTACGCGGCATTTGGCAATCCATAAAAATGACATCATAGTCATCGGCGCCTATTTTCTCGAGGGCTTGCACGCCATCTTCCGCGACGTCAACAGTGCGGAACCCCAATTTCTTCAGCAACTTCATCAGCACCATCTGATTCACCGGATGATCTTCAGCAATGAGAACCGTTGCCTGATCAACCGGTAGCATCTCTTGCGCATAACATTCGTGTGTACTGTGCTGCGTGCTAAACACTCCATCCACCAACGGTGCAGGAAAAATAGCCCAGAAATGCGACCCGTTGACTTCCGTACTTTGGAAGTCGATACTGCCCCCCATCATGCCAACTAATTGTTTGGTGATGGCAAGGCCAAGCCCCGTGCCGCCGTATTTGCGGCTGATGGAAGCATCGCCCTGCACAAATTTTTTGAAAATCTCGGGCTGTTTATTCATTGGAATACCGATGCCGGTATCGACCACATCACAACGGATGGTGCCATCGGCCTTGTCATAACTGAGCGAAACATCGACAAAACCTACATTGGTGAATTTTATCGCATTCCCCACAAGGTTGGTAAGCACTTGAGCAAAACGGCCCTGATCCCCCATGATTTGCTGAGGCACATGCGGTTCAATGCTGCTGCGTAGTTCAATTTTTTTGCTGACAGCAAGTGGCTGCAACAAGCGAAGTGTATGGGTAAAACTGGTGATGATATTGAACGGTGAGTGCTCGATCGCCAGTTCATTGGCTTCAATTTTTGAAAGATCGAGAATATCGTTGATGAGCAGCAATAAATTTTGTGCCGAGTGGTTGATGGTGTTGATATAGTCGCGCTGGTGATCGGCAGGATTGGAGTCGAGCAACACATGCGCCATGCCAATAATACCATTCATGGGGGTGCGAATTTCATGGCTCATATTCGCCAGAAAATGGCTCTTGGCGGCATTGGCGTATTCGGCGCTCTCTTTTGCTTTTTGCAGCTCAATGGCATAGGATTCCAGCGCCTGCTTGGCCTGACCAATTTCATAACTTTTGAAATAGGCTTTGCGCGCCACATGCATGGTGAGCGACGCAAGCAAAGCAATTAAAACGCCCACCGTAAGCAACATGCCTGGCAGATAGGAGTGCCGCTTATCTAGCAACGCCGGTTGAGGGCTAACCACCAAACGCCAATTGCTGGTGCCTACGTGAATGAACTCGCTGGTCGCCCAGCGCAAATCATGTTCTGCACCGCTGGGCAAGTTAGTATAAGCAAGCGTATCGCCATCATACAGGCTAAGGAAATAATGGCTCGTCTTGTCATCGGCCAATGTCTCAAACATCTCATCGAAACGAAAGACCGCAAGCAAAAAGCCCGATGGACGACCATGCGCTAAAAGGGGAACCATGTGGAGGAAGCCGTTTGCACCCTGCATTAAAGAAAAGGCGGGCGTATTTTTTGACATGCGGGTGGTGCGAACTTCTTCGAGTGTATCGCGATGCACTGAATCGTTATTAAGTTGCTGGCCAATGAGATGTTTGTAAGGTGTTGTGGGCACCACCCAGCGCACCACGCTATTCTGATCGAGCCGTTCAATAGCTGTCAGCGCTGGAAAATGTTGCACAAACGCCGTGGCATCTTCCATCCATTCTGCGTACGGCGTTCCGCCACGAACTTCCCAGCGTATGCGCATGCGATCAACCGCACGAAATAAATCACCCAGATATTGTGTTATATCGCGATTCACCTCATCGGCGGCCAAGGTTATGCTATTTTTGAAACGATAATCTTCGGCAATAAGAAGGGCATTCCACAACACGACGGTGATGCTGGCCAAGGCAATAAAGACCGGAACGGCAATCCACGACGGTAGCGGGCCTGATTTCTGCCAAGCATAGGTAACCATGCCTGCGCCCAGCAGCAGCATGCCCATGCCTTCATGGGGCGCAAGGCGATTAATTCGCCCATTGGCATAAACCGAATCAATGCCGGTGAAATAGCCAATGATCACCACGACACCAAATGCAAACACCAGCGACCCAATAATGGCTGCCATTAACGCGTGATAGCGCAGCTTGATGCTTAAACCCAACAAGGCCATGGCCGTCAGCAAGAATGCCACTGCCATTTGAAGGGACATGGGACCAGCATAGGCGGTATCAAGCTCGATAAACGACGTAATGAATAAACGGCCCACAGCCCATTGCTCGCCCAGCGATGATTGCAGCAAGGTAGAAAATGCCACCACCAATGTAAGCCATGCGCACAAAACCGGCACGGTCGATCGTTTCGCTTCTAAGGTAATGAGGCAAAAACCACCCAGCATAAAACAGAGGGCAGGGTTAAATTTCATGGGTGTAAAATTTGGCATCCACTGTACCAATGCCACATTGTGGGTATACCAGCCAACGATGACAACAAGCCCAAGCAGACCAACGGCAAAGCCGCATATTTGGCTGGAAACGGCAAGACGCCGAGGAATGGACGAATGTTTTATATGAGCCATGATCATCGGAGCACCGCAACCCTGGATTGATTTAACCAACCCTTTGTATTTAACATTGGTCTGCTTACAATTGATATCGCGCCATGTAGCTATTCATCTCGTGCTTAATGCGTCCGCGCAGCAAATAAAGCACAATAATATTTGGCAAGGCCATGCCAAGCACCAGCAGATCCGAGAAATCGAGCACAATGCCAAAATGCATGATGCCACCAAGGAACGTGGCGATGCAAAAGAGTACCTGATAAAGTTTGATGGCTTTACGGCCAAACAAATAGCTCCAGGCGATTTCGCCGTAATAGCTCCAACCAATGGCCGTGGAATAAGCAAACACCAGCACGTTGAGCGCAAGCATAATGGGAAACCATGAAGACACGCTGGCGAAAGCGCGGCTGGCGATAAGCACGCCATCTTCGGCGGCGGCACCAGCATAGGCACCAGAAATCACCACCATCAGGCCAGTGAGCAGCGCAATAAGTGCCGCAAATAATGGCTCCAGCAATGCTACCGCTGCTTCGCGCACGGGCTCTTCGGTTTTGGCCGTGGCGTGGGCAATGGGGGCCGAACCCAGCCCCGCTTCGTTGGCAAAACTGCCGCGCTTGAAGGCAATGGCAATCATGCCGATGAAGCCACCGGTGGCGGCATCACCGGTGAAGGCTTCGTTAAAAATGAGCGCCATTGCATTTGGCAGCTGATCGATATTCACGCCCACCACCACCACGGCGCAGATTAGGTATAAAATGCCTTTCAGCGGCACCACCACATCGGCCACTTTAGCGATGCGCTTAATGCTGCCCAGCAGCGCAAAAAACACCAGCGCCGCAAAAGCAAGCGACACCGCCCAGCCATATTCTTTCAGCGGCGCGAAGGTATCAGTCATAATTTTCACCGCCTGGTTCGACTGGAACATGTTGCCGCCACCAATGGCACCGCCCAGACAAAATATGGCAAACAGAATGGCGAGTCCACGACCCGCACCACTGAGGCCAATATCGCGCATGCCGCCTTCAATATATTGGAATGGCCCGCCATAAATTTTGCCATTCGCATCGACCTTGCGATAGCACATGGAAAGCGTGACTTCGGCAAATTTGGTGGCCATGCCCAGCAGCCCCGCCACCACCACCCAGAAAATAGCACCGGGCCCGCCAATGGCCACACCCACTGAAATGCCGGCAATGGAACCCAAACCAACCGTTGCCGAAAGCGCGGAAAAAAGCGCCTGAAGGTGGCTCACCTCACCCGTATCGCCGTGTTTATCGAACTTGCCCGACACCACCTGCACCGCATGTTTTAACAGGCGGAAATTAACGCCTTTGAGGTAGAGCGTGAAGAAACACGCCGCCACCACCAGCCACAGAACAATAAAGGGAAAACCGCCAATATCATAAAACAGAATGGCTGAAAGCCAGCCCACGACGGTTGCAAATAGCTGTTCGGCCATGTCATCACCCTGTAAGTTAAGGTTTTTTATTTATTCCGAGCGACACTAATCCGTAACAATTCCCCTGTATAGTGCTAATTATGGATGATTCCGACCAACAGCCTGCATACGCGCAATCGACGCCTGAAAAATCGTCGCTGAAAGACATTAGTCTGAAAGCGGCTGGCTATAGCTATTTGTTGGGTGATGCGGCCTTTATTGCTTCTGGCATTGTGGAAAAGAAACCCGCGGGTATTGGAACCGGCATATTCTGGGGATTGGGTGGCGCAGCCGCAGCGCGCTATGGTAACCCCAATGCAGAAAAGCAGCTCGAGCTTCTTTGCATGCGACTGAGCGATCACCTGAAGCAGCATGGGGTTTCTATTCCTCAATCGCAAAAAACAGAGGAACTGACAAAGCATCATGGCATGCTAGATCATATTGAATCGTTTCTGTATTCATACCCATCGCAAATGCTCAATGCTGTTTATGCCATCGGAGCAGCGCAGCTTATTCACGGAAATATGGGTAAGCTAAGAGGACATGGGCTATTACCCAAGCTGGACTTTGCCACGGGAGCGCTTGTTGCCGCAGGTTCACTAGCAGGGCTTTTAATTCCTGAGAAAAAGCCAGATAGAAATCATCCACCACAGACAATGATTGATAAAGCGACCGCATGGATACAAGAAAAACCGTTGCGTGTGTCGGCAGGATTTTTTTGGGGCGGTAACGCTGCATTGCTGGCAGGCGCTGTGCATGTAATGAAGGAAGCGAAATCAAACAATTCTGGTAACAAGGGTTATTTGTGGCGATTTCTTATTGCCGCCTGCTATATTTTTGCAAACAGCATGCTGTCGCTATCGTCTAAGCATGGTGACGACGGAAATGATAAGAAATCAACCGCCATTGCCGACGCAATCGCCGAAAAAGCCGCTTTTGTCATCGCGGCACAACCCTTAAACGTTCAAGAAGAACTCATCAAAGACATTTCCGCACATCTTGCTACGGACAAGATGGTAAAAATGCCCGCCAACCAAATAGAAGAATTGCTGCACGCCAAACTGAAAGCCATGGCACCTGCCACGCCACAGCTAAACGCCACGGGCGAAAAAACCTGGGAAGGTAAAGTGGCGCAACCAGAGCTTATCGCTACTCCAAGCCTCTAGCTTCTGTTTACAATTCCATTTGTCTTGTTAGTGTCCATAAACATTTGAAATGGAGTTTGTATGTCCGCCGCGATTCATACCATCAGCACCCATGCGTTTGACGACGAAGCCGCCAGCGTTGAGCATCTGGTTTCGCAGCTGGGGCATATGCGCGCGCTTGAGTCGGCAATTATGAAACAAGCCAGCACCTGGGCCAGCACCATCCGTAACGAGGGCATTGGCCATGGCATGGAAGCGTTTTTGCAAACCTATGGGCTGGATACGCGCGAGGGCGTGGCGCTGATGTGCCTGGCGGAAGCACTGCTGCGCATTCCCGATAGCACCACCGCCAACCGCCTGATTCACGACACGTTCGACAGCAAAGACTGGCGCGAACATATCACCGGTGATGAACCGTGGCTGGTGGGTGCCTCCAGCTGGGGTTTGTGGCTGACGGGCAAAGTGATTGGCGGCAGCGAAAGTACCATCACCCATGTGCTGAAAGCCCTGCCTGCCAAGCTGGGTGAGCCGGTGATTCGTGAGGCGCTGAAGCAGGCCATGCGCATGATTGGTTCGCAATTCGTGTTGGGTGAAAATATTCAAGACGGACTGGAGAATGCCAAATCCTGGAGTAAAAAAGGCTACCGCTTTTCCTATGACATTCTGGGCGAAGGCGCGCGCAGCAATGTGCAGGCGCTGGGCTATGTGGAGGCATATCGTGAAGCGATTGCACTCATCGGTGCTACCGCAAAAGGCATGTCGTTATTTGCTGGTCCCAGCATTTCGGTGAAGCTCTCGGCGCTGCATCCGCGTTATAGCCTCAGCCAACGCGAACGGGTAATGGCCGAGCTGATGCCGCGTCTGAAAGAAATTCTGCTTCAGGCCAAGGAACACAACATCACCGTGTCGATTGATGCGGAAGAATGTAACCGGCTCGACATTGAACTGATGCTGTTTGAGCAGCTATTTGCCGACACCGCGTTTGATGGTTGGAACGGTATTGGCTTTGTGCTGCAGGCTTACCAGAAACGTGCGGTTTACGTGGTTGATTTTCTGGCCGACCTCGCCAAGAAACATCGCCGCATCATTCCCGTGCGGTTGGTGAAAGGCGCCTATTGGGACACCGAAGTGAAACATGCGCAGATCTATGGCCTGCCCGACTATCCGGTGTTCACCCGCAAGGAACATACCGATGTTTCGTACCTCGCTTGCGCTGATAAATTGCTGCAATATGCGCAGCATTTTTATCCGCAATTTGCTACGCATAATGCGCGCACCATTGCCAGCATTCAGCAACTGGCTCAGCATTACGGCATCGCGCGCGACCAGTTTGAATTTCAGCGCCTGCATGGCATGGGTGAAAAACTGCATGACATGGTGGTGGGCGATCATGGCTCGCGCATTTACGCCCCCATTGGCGAGCACAAAGATTTGCTGGCCTATCTTATTCGCCGCTTGCTGGAAAATGGCGCCAACACATCGTTTGTGAATTTGCTGATGGATGCTGATGTATCGCTGGGTGATCTGCTCGCCGACCCTATTGCCCGTGCCCAGCAAAAGCTGGCAATGCCACTTCCATTGCCAAAAAATCTTTACGGTGATCGCAAAAATTCCGCCGGGTTTGATTTGGGTTATTTATACAAACGTGCCGAGCTGGAGCAGTCACTCAGTGCCCATAAAAACATTCTCAAAACATTTGGCACTGTGGATGATTCAACGCCTGCTGATGTAAAAAAAGCTGTGGGCGACGCCGTGGCCGCCTTCCCTGATTGGGCACAGGTGAGTGTAGAAAAACGTTGCCAAATGGTTGAGACCATCGCTGATTTGTTCGAGCAGTATGCTGATGAATTGATGGCGCTGCTCATTCATGAGGCGGGAAAAACCATTCCCGATGCCATTTCGGAAGTGCGCGAGGCAGCGGATTTCTGCCGCTTTTATGCTGTGCAAACCCGCACGCTGATGGCAACCCCGCAAACCCTCACCGGACCGACGGGTGAGCTTAACCAACTGGCACTCCACCCGCGTGGCGTGTTCGCCTGCATCAGCCCGTGGAATTTTCCACTCGCCATTTTTGTGGGGCAGATTGTGGCGGCACTGGTGATGGGTAACGCGGTGGTGGCCAAACCCGCCGAACAAACACCACGCATTGCCAAACGCGCCGTGCAGCTGATGCATGAGGCGGGTATTCCCCACGCCGTGCTGCAGCTGGTGACCGGTGACGGTGCCACCATTGGCAGCGCCCTCACCGCTGATGCGCGCATGGCCGGTGTGGTGTTCACCGGATCGGTGGAAGTGGCGCACATCATCAACCGCACGCTTGCTGCGCGCACCGGCTCCATTGTTCCGTTCATTGCGGAAACGGGTGGTCAGAACTGCATGGTGGTTGATAGCTCGGCCCTCATCGAACAAGCGGTGGATGATGTGATTCTTTCGGCCTTTGGCAGCGCGGGTCAGCGTTGCTCGGCGCTGCGGGTGCTGTATGTGCAGGAGGAAATTGCCGATAGCCTGGTTGCACTTCTCAACGGCGCCATGCAGGAATTAAAGGTGAATGATCCATCGCTCATCACCACCGATATTGGACCGGTGATTGATAGCAACGCACAGAACGATTTGCAGGCGCATATCGACGAGATGAAACGCCGCGCCAAGCTGGTGGCTACGGCACCTGCAAGCGTGCATGGCGGAAGCTTTGTAACACCGCACGTGTTTGAAATTGCATCGCTCAGCCAGCTGACAAAAGAACATTTTGGGCCCATTTTGCACATCCGTCGATTTGCTGCATCAAAGCTTCAGCAAGTGGCGGACGAAATCAATGCGTCGGGCTTTGGCCTCACCTTCGGCATGCACAGCCGCATCGAGGAAAATATTCAGTTCTTCCTCAGTCGCATTCACGCGGGCAATCGCTATGTGAATCGCAGCATGATTGGTGCGGTGGTGGGCGTGCAGCCCTTCGGCGGCGAGGGATTATCGGGCACGGGGCCTAAAGCAGGAGGGCCATTTTATTTGCTGAAGTTTGTGCATGAGCGCACCACCACCATCAACACCGCGGCCATTGGTGGCAATGTGGCGCTGATGGCGGGGAAATAACGGCGCTGCTTGCGCGGCGGCCTTAACTACGCTAAAGCCCCGCATCATGAGCAAACGCCTTTTCCTCAGCCTTGAAGATATCGTCATGACCATGGGCAGCCGCTTGCTGTTTGATGGCGTGAACCTGCATATCAACGAAGGCGATAAAGTGTGCCTCATTGGTCGCAACGGCGCTGGCAAAACCACGCTGATGAAATTGATTATGCAGGAGCTGGAGGTTGATTCGGGCACGCGATTCGTGTTTCCCGGCATTCGCATTGGCTATCTGGCGCAAATGGTGAACTTCAAGCCCGCCCAAACCGTGCGCGATTTTGTGATGCATGGCCTGCCCCACGACGAAACCGAAGAAGCCTTGGCTTACCGCGCCGATAAAGTGTTGCAGCCGCTGAGCCTCGACCCTGAGGCGCTGATGGGCCACCTTTCCGGCGGGCAACTGCGCCGCGCGGCACTGGCGCAAGCCTTGGTTGATGAGCCGGATATTTTACTGCTTGATGAACCCACCAACCATCTGGACCTGGAAGCCATTCAATGGCTGGAGCAGTTTCTAGCACGCAGCAAAAGCGCGGTCATTTGTGTCAGCCATGACCGCACGTTCCTGAGTAATTTCACCAGCCGCGTTTTTTGGATTGAACAGGGAAAAGTGCGCATTTGTCCATTCGGTTATGCGGGTTTTGATGATTGGGCGGCCGAAATTTTAGAGCAGGAAGCGCGCACCATTCACAATATGGGCAAGAAGCTGGAAGTGGAGCTGGATTGGACGCAAGGGGGTGTCACCGCACGACGCAAACGCAACCAGCGGCGGCTGAATGAACTGCATCGCCTGCGTGAGAAATTGCGTAACGATAAAGCCGCCTACGCCGCTAAAACCAAAGCGATTGATGTGGATCCGCTGACCGCCACCCCAGCCTCAAAAATTGTTGCTGAGTTTAAGAATGTCAGCAAAAATTTTGAGCGCGAGGGCAAGCGCATTCCCATTCTCAATGAATTTTCACGCCGCATTTTAAAAGGTGACCGCATTGGCATTTTGGGCCGTAATGGCTCGGGCAAATCAACCTTCCT
Organism: Rickettsiales bacterium; assembly: GCA_947441895.1. Lineage (GTDB taxonomy): Bacteria > Pseudomonadota > Alphaproteobacteria > Rickettsiales > UBA3002 > QFOX01. Next base: position 11,278 of record CANEUT010000013.1, read on the forward strand.
AAAATTACTGATGGGTGAACTGGAAGCCGATAGCGGATTCATTTCGCGCAGCAAAAAAATTAATCTCGCCTATTTCGATCAGCACCGTGTGGCGCTCGATCCGCGCAATTCACTGTGGCGCACCCTCGCCCCCAATGGCGATTATATTTATCTGGGCGGTGACCTTAAAAAACCACGTCACGTGGCGGCCTATTTAAAGAGCTTCATGTTCGACCCCAAACGCGCACGCGACGAAGTGGGTACGCTTTCTGGCGGCATGCAAAACCGGCTGATGCTGGCACGCACGCTTATTAACCCGGGCAATTTAATGATTCTGGATGAGCCGACCAATGACCTCGACATGGACACGCTCGACATGCTGCAGGATATTCTGGCCGCCTATACTGGCACGCTGATTATTGTAAGCCATGACCGCGATTTTCTCGACCGCACCGTGACGGAAGTGATGGCGTTTGAAGGCAATGCGCAGATTGACAATCATATCGGCGGCTATAGCGATTACCTGGCCATTAAAACCGGAAAACGCCCACCCACCAAAACTACATTGAAGACGGAACCACCCGTCGCGGCCACTTCAAAACCACCAATGAAACCAAAACTGAGTTTTCATCATCAGCATGAACTGAATCAACTGCCCGATCGTATCGCCGCGCTGGAATCAGAAATTAAAGCGCTGCTGAGCGCACTTGATGATGCGAACCTCTACGCGAAAGAGCCGGAACGGTTCGATAAAACCCTGCGTGAATTAACCACCAAACAAGCGGCGCTTGAAACAAGCATTAATCGCTGGGCAGAGCTTGAGGCGTTGGCCAACGCCACTGGCTAAGGCCAGGTTCGTTTGGCTGTTAGTGATTGAAAAATAAGCGTTTTAGAATGCCATTGCTTCGCGCTATAAAAACAATCCCTGTGATCCAAGCGCTTCTGATTGACATGACGGCCAGCTTGGCCTAGCAGAGAGTCCCGTTTTTCGGGTGTGGAGGGGTGGTCGAGTGGTCAATGGCAGCGGACTGTAAATCCGCCCTCTTAGGAGTTCGAAGGTTCAAATCCTTCCCCCTCCACCAGTTACTGCTCCAAAGCAGTCCAGAATAGTCCAAAAACTCCAGTAGTTTCAAAGTCTTGGCAACGGTATGTTGTCCAAGGCGGAACAGCTGTGTTTGACCACATCCGGACGCAAGTGGGGGTATGGCGGTCGGGGTATGTGAGCCTTTTTCACCCCTACTGAAGAAAGATACCCCCATGAGACTATCCGACACCAAAGTCCGCAACGCTAAGGGTAAGGCAAAGCCTTACAAAATGAGCGATGGCGGTGGCCTCTATCTGCTCATAAATCCGAACAGCCGCAAATACTGGCGCATGAAATACCGCTTCTTAAACCAAGAACGCCTTGAGTCCTTCGGCGTATATCCCGATATTTCTCTAGCTGATGCCCGTGAGCGCCGCGATGCTCTGCGTAAGCTCAAGGCTAAGGGAATTGACCCAAGAGAGTATAAGCGAGAACAGGAAGAAGAAGCACTCAGAGAGTCAGGGCAGTGTTTTGAGATCATCGCCCGCGATTGGCACGCGACAAGACTCAGTAAGTGGTCAGCCTATTATGCAAAACAAGTCATGCAACGCATGGAAGCCGATCTCTTTCCTCGAATCGGTAAAATGCCAATGAACGACATTAAAGCCAGCACTCTGTTTAAATTGGCGACAACCATTCAAGACAGAAATGCTATTGAAATGGCTCATCGCGCCGTAAACATATGCTCTCAGGTTTTCTATTACGCCATGGCTAGAGACCTTGCCAAAGACAACCCTGCTCTTGCACTACGAGGCCAGCTTAAAACTTCTCAAACAAGTAACTACGCACATTTGAGCGCTAGAGAATTACCAGAGTTTCTTGCAGCATTGGAAGCTTATGATGGCGGCATTCGAACCAAACTGGCCATCCATTTTCTTCTGCTTACTTTTGTACGTACTGGAGAGCTTTGCGGTGCGCGATGGGATGAGATTGACATTGAACGTGCTGAGTGGCGCATTCCGGCTGAAAGAATGAAGATGCGCAGTCCTCATGTCGTACCGCTTTCAGCCCAAGCAATAACGCTCTTAGAAACCTTAAAACGATTAAGCCGCAAGAGTGAGTTTGTTTTCCCCGGCGTAGTCTCAGCTCGGAAAAGCATGAGCAACAATACTATGCTTCAAGCCATTTACGCCATGGGCTTCAAAGACCGCACAACAGGCCACGGCATCAGAGCGACAGCTTCTACTATCCTTAACGAAAGCGGTTTATTCGGCTATGATGTTATCGAACGTCAGCTAGCTCATCAGCAGCGAGATAAAGTACGTGCTGCGTACAATCATGCCGACTATTTACAAGAACGCAGGAAGATGATGCAGTGGTGGGCAAATTATCTAGAAAGTGCCGGACTAAAACATGAAGGAAAAACCAAGCTACGTAATTGAGCGCCTCCCCAAGCCACCGCGTAAATATGGGCGCAACACAAAACTTAATAATGATGAGGCGCTAATAGCTCTGGCGCTAGAGGGTTTGGAAATGGAAACCTACAAAAGCTACGCCCATGCCGCACGAGAGTTGGAGCCAAAATCAAGCGAGTACGGCCAAGGCTTTGATGTGTTAGAATCACGCGTAGAGCGTCTACAGCGCGCTATAGGAAAAGCGTATATGATTAAGTACGGTACAAGCCTACAGACAAGACGTAAGCTTAGGTAGTACGACTATTTCTTCCAAAGAAAGCTGGGATTCTTTTGGATATGTCTCCGTCCACACGGACAACATTGGAGGCAACATGACTAACGAATTCAACCAACTTCCCGAAATTGGATTTCTGCGTCTTCCCGACGTTCTAAAGCTGATCCCCGTCAGCAAAAGCGCGTGGTGGGACGGGATTCAGAAAGGCTTTTACCCCAAGGCAGTACCAATTGGGAAACGCGTTTCTGCTTGGCGCGTTGAGGACATTCGCCAGCTTATCAGTGCGATTTCTGAAGGTCGCCGGGGTTTATAATGTCCAGTCGTTTATGCCTAAGAAACATTACCTTCGGCCACGAAAAGCCCACGGTCGATTTAAGCGGTTTTCTTTTTGACGAATTGCTGCCCAGAGTGGGGCTTTGGCTAATTGTAGGGGACGCAGGCAGTTGCAAGTCGTTGCTTGCACTGTATGTCACCACTTGTCTTGCGACTAAACGACGGCTTGTTGCCTTCGACCCGGAGGAAATAATTAAAAACCCCAATTTGGGTTTGGCTTCGCAAAAAGCTGGGGCTTTGCTTCTAATCGGTGAAGATTACCCTTGGTTTCATCGGCGCGCCAAGGCGGCATATGACGCGCTTGAAGAGAATGATGATAAAGCTCTGTTAGAGTGGATTTATGGCGGCCATCTGCCAATAGTGAGTGCCGATGTTAGATACCTTTCATCTCTTGAGGATGTTCGACATATTATCGCCCAAGCCTCTAATCATTTCGCGACTATGAGTACAACTGGTTATCCACTTTGCTACATCGTGATTGATACGTTGAGCGCTGCCTGTGACTTCCAAGATGAAAACGCATCAAGGGATATGAAGCAAGTTTATGAATGGATAGACGAAGTGGCTCATGAATATCAGTGTCTTATTGCCGTACTTACGCATCCCGCTAAAAACTCTAAAGGAAGGAAAGGCCGCCCTAAGGGGTCACTTGAAGGAGAAGCAAGAGCAGCTGTCATTTGGCACCTAACTAAAACGGCAAAGTTTATTCGCGCAAAAGTAACTAAAGGCCGCAATGGGTTCCACGAGGGTCGCCATTTCGATTTTAAGCTCCACAAGAGCGGCAATGATGCTTGGCTCCTGCCTGTGCTAAGCGAAGAGTCTAAAGATAATGCCACAATCAAATCCGTGAGGGTTCCTAATCCCACTGGCCACACTGCGGCAGATAAAGAGGTTATGAACGCAATTGCTGATTTAGAAATGGAAGAACGAATGATTACTAAGCGCGCGCTGCTTGCAAAGCTTGTGATTGCAAACGCGGCCAAAACACCAGTTGAGCAAAAATCTGAATCTGCTCTCACTCAACAGGTAACTCGTGCTGTAGCTAAATTTGTCAAGCAAGGTCTTTTGAAGCTTAGTAGAAAATCCGGAAGGACCAAAGTTTATAGCTATGTTCCCCCTGCATCTTCAAAAATAGACTACATCGCATTAGCCCAAACCACCGAACTCAAGCTAAAGCGTCAGTCAGGTGAGCTCCAAGAGATGCTTGATAAGCCGCATTTGGCATAATTATATTCGATGCTGCGCAACAGAAATACACAAACGCACATTCCTACATGCGCGCGATGCGGAGAAAACAAACCCATTCGCGAATGCGAAGGTGTATTCTTTCTTGAGCGTTACGCATTGTATAATGCGCTTACTGCACTTTAAAACTGATAGGCTGGCCTTTAAGCCTTTAAGGATATTGCTCCCCTCATCGCTGCCTCGGCGTGTCGTAAGATTAGTACGCTAAGGCCATCCTGATACCTTCTGCGCCTAATGGACAGAATACGTACATACGGACCACCCCCGCTAAAGGGGGGTGTCCGCTGTATCGTTTGTCCATAATGATAAGGGCTTGTAAAATAGGCTTTATCGATTGACCCTACAAGATAACGTACAGCCCTTAAGGGCTGTAGCGTCACATCTTGTTTTTTATGAACAACTCACCGTTTACATAATGTAAATTTCGGAACTGAATGGCCACATTGTTGCCGCGTTCCGCTTTGAGTAAATCAACTACTTGCATACGTTTCACATAGTGCAATTTATCGTTACGCCAATTTTCAAAATAACGTTGCTGTAATTTGTAGATGCCATAACTACCAGCAATAGGTAGCAACCAATATGACGCGTCTATTCGCAGGGCTAATACTAGTGCGGCTAAGGCCACGAGATATAGAAAACCGAAGCAAATACCTGTAAGGTTGTAGCGGCTAAGCCATGTTATTTCTTGTAGGCGCATACGTCGGAATCCCTCGCGGGCAGTGATCTCCTCTTTGTGTAAACCATCCGCGTCTAATTTTCTGCCGTAATCAAGATAAATCCTTAGCCAATCATCGTCGCTTACCGCTGCATCATTCTCAGCTTTGATTCTTTCCAAATCATGCATGACTACAGCTCGTATTGCTCAGCGCAGTAGCTAATTTCAGCGCCGCCTAGACTATCGTCCACTGAACCAATCGTTTGTATGCGCTTGCCTGATTTGTCAGAAAGCATGGTAATGACACATCGCTCATCTGACTTGATAAATAGGTTGCTTTGATATTTGGAAGACGTTCTTTTCCAAGTGTACG